>DAOWHK010000174.1 GCA_030641465.1 Parachlamydiales bacterium
TCAAGTTTTTCCTGATCATCAAATACAGATAAAGTTCCATTAGTATAAACGAAATACTCTGCGGGCGTTCCATTAAAGGGGAGCCCTTGAATATGATCCCTGACAGCTTTTTTTTGCTCAGATTCAAGCTGCAGATATCGATAAACAATACGAGCTTGGACGCTTTTTTTCACAAAATTCGGCGAAAGATACATTTTTATAACGCTACTCGACAGTCCCTCTGGCAAGCTATCTAACGGATTATCCCCGCCATAAAAATGAATGCTGCGCAATTTCGGTAATTGCGCAATTTCGCGCGGAAGCTCTCGTAGATAAGAATTAGCAATATCGATTCTTTTTAAATTTGTAAAAAGTCCAATGGCTGACGGTAAATATTTAAATTCCATGTTTTCGAACCATAATTGTTTAAGATTTATGGTTTGAGGGTTACGTCTTATAGCGCTACCTAGGAGCTCATTTATCTCTTCAGCTGAGGTAATAGGTGGAAGATTTCGTGGAAAATCGGCTAGGTTGAGGTTTGGAAGAGCTCTCCAGAATGTAATTGCATCTTGAATTTTGATAAGCTCAGCATATCTCTCATGGGAAATTTTTGGTAAATGAGCTGCAGCACCTTCTAAATAGGGATCTCGTATTAGTCCAATATAGATCGATCGAACTATCCCTGCATTTTTAGAAAAGTCCTCTCCTGGAAATAAATTCTGCGAAATACATCTCATTTCAAGCTCTATCACAGAGTCCATTATTGTTTTAAACATCCTTGATACGAGCCTTGTAGCTGGATCACCAACAAGTGGTACAATATGCTGATCAAGAATTTCATAAGGTAAACCTAATAAAGATAAGCTTGGAGCTGCCATTTTACTGTCCTATTTTTTTTAATGCTTTTTCTAATCTAAGAGAATCGTCAAAAACGTGATACTCTCCATACCGATGATCCCAGATCGGAATAAATATTCCATCTTGAAGAGAGAGGTCATAAATTACCCCATAAACTTCGTTTTTTTGCTCTTGCGATAAGTTCATAAATTGAACTGCAAGTTTACAGGAAATTTGCAAGTCCTTTTTTCTACAATTTGATCAACTATCGCTTTCATTTAACGTGTAAATGCATCGTTTGGAATTCTAGCTATTTCTACATTAGTAAATATCAATTCCGTCGGAAGTGAATTAAAATCAACAATAGACATACAAAAAACCATTTAAATATTATTACACCTTTTATTTACTATTTATTGCGATTTGTTTATTAATTAAAATAATTTATATAATTAAACTAAGGAAGCAACGGTTTTTTATAAGACACTGATTACTAGAGCTATGCGAATGAACACCTAACTATGGAGATTGATTCCTACAAAAGTGGGATAAAATCACAGCCGTTGCTTGGGAGACATTTAAAGAATCTATCTTGCCATGCATAGGAATGACGAGCTTAATATCGGCTTTTTTACGCAAAAGAGGCTGAACCCCCTTCCCTTCGGACCCCATAATTAGCAAAGTTTTTTCTGGAAATGCAAAGGAATATAGGGAAGATGCATCTGGATGAGCTTCTGCTGTGACTGCAAAATACCCAGATTTTTGAAAAAGCTCAAGAGTTGTTGCTAAATTTGATACTTCAATAAGATCAATGAGCTCACTTGCGCCAACGCTTGCTTTAGAAACGACAGGCGTCAAAGGGGCTCCTCGATTTTTTGAGTAAACAACAGATAGCGCACCAAAACATTCAGCTGATCGAAGAATCGATCCAAAATTTTGAGGATCATAGATTGCATCAAGCATCAGAACAATCCCCTTTTCATCCCGGCTAAGAAAGGAGCGAAGATCTATATTTGGTCTACAATCTACTTCAGCAACAAAAGATTGGTGTGATTCCGAGCGCACCATTTTCTCCAAAACATGCTTGGAAACATATTTTAGAGGAATACCAAATCTTAAGATTTTTTGAATCAAGGGATCCTGCTCTTTATTTTGCACAGTAAAAATCGTTCTAATTGATTCCGGGCGCTCATCAAAAACTTCCGCAATACAATTTTTTCCCATTATGAGCCGTTTATTTCTCATTTTTTCTCCTGATCTAGAACATATTCAAACGCCAAGAGAGCCATTTTATGCAAATGATCTCGAACAACACTTTCTTTAATCATAGGTTTCCATGTTGTTAAATTGATCTCATCAGAAATAACAAAAAGTGCAAGTGTCTCTACCTCTTTTTCTTCGCCAATTGCAAATAATGTTGCCGCTTCCATTTCCACAATCCCACATCCAAGCTTTGTAACGCGAGAAATATCGAGAGGTGACTCTTTAAAAATTGCTGAATAACTCCATGCTACTGTTTGCTCAAATATTTCCTCTTCCTTTTCGATAATAAACTCATTCCAAGAGCCCAACATACATTGAGAACCTTTAGCAAATAGCTCCTCATTCGGTAAATAATGATGCGCAA
>DAOWHK010000033.1 GCA_030641465.1 Parachlamydiales bacterium
AAAGTAATTCGGAATTCAAAAATTAAAAATCAAAATGCTTGATTTAGCTGTAAGAAGGAAAAAGAGAAGATATAGTTTAGGGGTTGAAGCTTTTTTAATGTTTGATTTTATTTGAGAGATTGAGTTAATAATGATTAAGAGTATATCGCTGTTTTGTAATGAGGAAAAAGAATCCGCAAAAAGAATTGTAGAAATCAATGAGTTTTCCTACAAAATCCTACACGGCCTTGCGAGCGCAAGTGAGCGCCTTGTCGAAGGAGAAAAACTTGCAAAATCAGAGCTAAACGAGCAACTTGCGGAGCTTGCAAGAGCTGGTCGTGATATCATAGCTTCTAAGCAAAATATGTATGCCGCCTACAATGAGCTCCTATTTCGTATGGGTGAAGAAAAGCAGATTTTCAAGCCCGATTCTCCCCCACTGATTCTAGATGCATTCCCAGAAGCAGAACTAGAAAAAAGCAAGTGGGATGTCGATCTACTCATTAAAACTGCGCAGAAAAATCGAGGGGACTATATTGCCGCAAAACTGAGTGTTAAGGAGTCTGGGTGGCGCCTTAAATCTGCAAAAAATGCCGTCCTTCCAACTCTTGACTCCATTGTTGGACTCGATCTTAAAAATAACCGCGTTGGAAATAGGTCGCGCCCCTTCTTTTCTGCTGTGAATAACGGCCCCCCTGAAAAAGATCTGTCGATCATGCTCAATTTTTCTATCCCCATTTATAACAATGAGGCGAAAGGAGATCGTCGAAAAAGAGAAGCGGAGCTTTCACAAGCTATTTTAGAAGAGACCAAGTTTGATGAAAGCATACAAACAGAGATTACAATTTCCCTGAGAAATCAACTAGAACTCATCGATGAGATGTATTTCGCAAATAAAGCTGTAGCGTGGTTTGAAACAACACTTAGCGATGAGCTAGCAAGACTTAAAGAAGGTTACAGCTCTCTATTTATTGTCATTGATTATGAAAAGCGTCTTAGAAATACGCTCATCGAAAAGGTGCTCGTTCAAAAAGATTATGCAGAAAACCTTGTGCAGCTTCTCTTTCTAACAGGAACTCTTGTCAAACTCGATACCTGTACAAATCGTGTTTCTATTGAAATTATTAATTACGATCATCTATTAAAAGAGTTATCTGAAGAATACTATGAGTAAGATGGAAAACGAAGAAAATTTAAACAAAACTGCAGAAAGGCTTTCCTCTCAAGAAGAAATCCATCACATGCTCACCATCGAGGAGCCAAAAAACTGGCTCATGATCGGCGCAATTCTAACTTTGATTCTAACGCTTATAATCTGGTCGTTTGTTGGACGTATCCCAACCGAGGCAAACGGTCGCAGCGTAACCCTAAGTCCTGACGGGGTATTTCTCATTCGCTCTAATGCGCCTGGAATGATTTCAGAAATTTATCAAAATGAAGGTACATTTGTTGAAAAAAATACACCTATTGCAAAAATCGATAGCCCTGCAATACGTGCTGCCATCACAGGCCTTGAAACAACAAAACATAAAATCGCAAAACTCAAAATTGAACTAGGGCTTCTAAAACACGCCTATTCGATCAATACAGGACTTTTTGAACAAGGACTCATTGCAAAAATGGTTTTAGATGATTCGCAAGCAAAAATCATTCACCAGCAAATTAGTATTGAAGAAGCAAAATCAGAGCTTGCAACCATTGCTTCTGATTTAGAAAATTTATCCCCTTCTCATTTAGCAGAAACATTTGTCAAAAAAGCCCTTTTAAGCCCTGAAGATCTGCCGCTTAATTTACCCGAGTTAGAAGCTAAGCTCTCACTCATTACTGCCTCATCTTCTGGAACGATCCTTGAAGTCCTTGTAAATCTCGGAGATCACATTGAAAAAAAAGAGTCTCTCATCTGGATGGAGTACCCGAGAAACCCTTTGGAGCTTGAGTATTTCTATAGCGCAGTCAATGCCGAAATGACAGGCAGAATAAAACAAGGGATGGAAGTCATTATCGAACCAAATATTGTAAATCCTCAAGAATATGGCGCCATTCGAGGCATCGTCAAAGAGATTTTTCCCTATCCCGTATCTAAAGAAGAGCTCACTCAAACAATTGGAAATAAGCAAATTGTCGAGTTTCTTCTCGGAAAATCCGCAGCCATCACAAACATCTTAATCAATCCTCTTCCAAACTCCCATACAGTGAGTGGATATGAATGGACCTCAAAAGAGGGTCCACCCTACAAAATCCCAACCGGCACACTTTGCAAAGTAAAAATCATCATCGATGAGCAACCACCTATTTCCTACCTTGTGCCCCTTTGGAAAATAAAAATGAGATAACAGTGCTAAATAAAATCCTAGATTTTTTCCTTCAGCTACAAGCAAAAAAAACACCTCGAGTAATTCAGATGGAAGCTGTCGAGTGTGGGGCGGCAACGCTTTCCATGATTCTTGGCTACTATGGCAAATTCGTCTCGCTCGAAGAGCTGCGCGTAATGTGTGGAGTCTCACGCGATGGCGTTTCTGCGTACAATATTGCAGAAGCTGGAAAAAGATATGGCCTTGAAGTAGAAGGAGTGGAGATAGAATCTGGAAATCTTGAAGAACTCAAACTCCCTGTCATTTTATTTTGGGATCAAAATCATTTTATTGTCTTAGAAACCTTAAAAAACAAAAAAGCCTACATCAACGATCCCGCAACAGGCCCAAGATGGATTAACAACGAGGAATTAGAAAAAAAGTTTTCAAGGCTTGCTATAGAGTGCTCTCCAAGCGACCAATTTCAAAAAGGTGGAGAAGAGCTGCGCCTTTTTCCAAGACTTATCGAAAGAATCAAGGGCTTTAAAAGCTCCCTAATCTACCTCGGAAGCGTGCAGTTATCCCTGATACTCATTGGACTTACGCCTCCCATATTTTCCCAAATCTTTATTGATGAATTTTTAGGCGATACAGTGCCGAGCTGGAAAGGAAAATTTTTCACGCTCATGGCAGCGATTATGCTCTTTACTGGAGCTGTCACCTGGTTTCGGGGGAGATTTTTAAATGCCCTGCAAGTAAAACTTGCCATTCGCTATTCCACAGAGTTTTTATGGCATATGCTCCGCCTTCCAACCGCTTTTTTCTCTCAGCGCTCTGGGGGAGAAGTCGTTAACCGTATCGACCTCAACAACCGGATTGCCTCCATCTTCACAGGGGAGGTTGTGATTAATATCATAAGCGCATCTCTTGTCAGTATCTATGGAATCATCATGTTTCAGTATAATATTTTAATCACCTGCATCGCAATTTTTGCAGCAGCGATGAATTTAACGCTTCTTTGGTATGTCAATCGCACACGCATTCATGCTTATGCGCTGCTTCAACAAGAAAATGCAAAAACCGTTGGAACCTCTATTGAAATTCTTGAGCATATCGAAGCGATTAAAACCTCAGCAAGCGAGCCCTATTTTTTTTCACGTATCGCAGGCTACTATACTCGTAGCGTAAACGCGAGTCAAATCGTCGGCCGTAAAAGCAACACCCTTCTTGCCCTCTCCTCTTTTTCGCAGCAGATATCTACTGTTTTTCTGTTATCGATTGGGTGTTTCGAAATTTTGCACGGAAGACTCTCCATCGGAATGCTCATCGCCTTTCAAATTCTACTTAGCTCTTTTTTAAGACCGTTTAACCAGCTTGTAAACTTTGGATCCGAAATGCAATCTACAAAAGTGGACCTTGCAAGAGTGGACGATGTTCTAGAAAATCAAACGGACCCTGTCCTTAAAGAAACAAGTGCAGCAAAGAGTGAGGAAAAGCTAACAGGTTCTATAGAATTTCAAAATGTCACCTTCGGCTATTGCCCACTAGATGAGCCCTTCATC
>DAOWHK010000109.1 GCA_030641465.1 Parachlamydiales bacterium
GGGAATCAAGTACGTTCATGTAATTCCAGTTGATAATCCTCTTGCAAATCCATGTGATGGCGTGGCTTGTCGTCTTTTAGAGGCTGGATGTGATCTTACGGTAAAAACAATTAAACGGGTGGACCCTCAAGAAAAAGTAGGGGTGATGGGGCTGCAAAATGGACGGCTTTGTGTAATGGAGTACTCAGAAATTGCAGATCACGTAAAAGATGATATTATCGCTTATCCACTTGCCTACTCAGGAATGTTTGCATGCAAGATGGATTTTATTCAAAAACTTGCGGTAAATTCGGTCGAAATGCCGCTTCATGTCGCAAAAAAACTTGGGGCTCTCAAATTTGAATACTTTATTTTTGATCTCTTCAAGCAAGCAGAGCATTTTTGCTTAATCGAAGAAAAAAGGGAGCAAAGCTTTTGTCCCATCAAGGGAATCGGTAGCATAGAGCCCGCTGAAAGAGCCCTAAAATCTGGTATTAATTGAAGATTTGTGCAATACTTGCAAGATGGCATAGAAAAAATTTGAGGCACAATGAAGATTGGATATTTAGGCGCTGGGGCATGGGGATTTTGTTTAGCAAATCTTCTTGCAGACAATGGCCATGAGGTCATTCTTTGGACAAATCGAGAAGAGGTAGCAAAAAGTCTAGATCGAGGCGATGACCATCCAAAATTGCATCTTCCTAAATCGAAGAAAAATATCCGTGTAACCTCAAATTTGGAAGAAGCGGTAACGGATGTGGAGATGATCATCGAATCTGTTACTTCCGCTGGATTTCGAGAGGTTTTGGGAAAAATCCTCGCATTTCGGCCTCTTGAAATCCCCCTTGTGATTACTTCAAAAGGGATAGAGCAAAATAGTGGACTTCTTCTTTCGGAAATTGCGATCCAAATGGTCGGGGAGCATTTTAAGTCTAAAGTTGGTGTGTTAAGTGGGCCCTCACTTGCAAATGAAGTGATGGATAAGCTCCCAACCTCTGTTGTTTGCTCAGCTTATGACAATGATCTTATGCTCGATATTAAGGAAATTTTTTCCACGCCTTATTTTCGCGTTTATCCAAATAGTGATGTGATTGGTTCTTCGTTTGGTGGTGCAATGAAAAATGTGATGGCGATTGCCTGCGGAGTTTCGGATGGTCTTGGATTTGGAGAAAACACAAAAGCGGCACTAATGACGCGGGGACTTCACGAGATCCGCAAGCTTTCTAAAACAAAAGGATGCCGAGAAGAAACGATCAACGGACTTTCTGGACTTGGAGATCTTTGCGTTACTTGCCAATCTACAAAAAGTCGCAACTCTGTTTTTGGGAAGCTTCTTGCTGAGGGTTATACCCCCGCCGATGCAAAAGAAAAAATTGGAATGGTTGTAGAAGGTGCTTATTCATGTCTTTCGGCTTATCAACTCAGTCAAAAAGAAAAAATACCCGTGCCGATTACAGAAGCTGTCTACTCCATTATTTATCAAGGAGTAGATCCTCGTGACGCTGTTGAGGCACTATTAATGCGCGAAGTAAAAGAAGAACATTTGTGAGAATATTATGACACTTGAAGGCTATAAAGTTGTTTCTGCTAAAGCCATGGCAGATATGGAGAAACTAAGTATTGATGAAGGGGCCAATGCTCAGCAATATATGCAAACGGCCGGACTTGGTATTTCTAAAATTGTAGAAAATTATTGCCTGCTCTTTAAGCTGCAGAAAAAAGTGATCCTTCTTGTTGGAAAGGGGAATAATGGGGGCGATGCGTACGCCTCTGGCTGTGATCTTCTAAAAAAAGGGTTTCAAGTGACAGCATATCAGCTATTTCCTCTTGATGAATCAAGCGACCTTTGCAAAGCGAATGGAAAAGAGTTTTTAAGCGGAGGTGGAGAAATGCTTTTTCCAACAACGCTTGATGCTCTTCATTTATTCAGTGACGGCGTGATTATCGATGGAATTTTTGGTACAGGACTTACCGGAGAAGTTTCAGGATTTATCAAAGAAGTCATCGAGCATGCAAATACTCACAATATGCATCTTCTTTCAATAGACATTCCTTCTGGGTTAAACGGAGATACGGGAGAAGTAAAAAGCGTTGCCATTAAAGCACGTGCAACGATGTATTTAGGCCTGCCAAAACTTGGATTTTTTATTCGAGACGGAATCAACCATATCGGTTCTCCGCAGCATTGTGATTTTGGAATGGATGTAGAATACATTCATCAAATAACCCCTAGCTTTCATTTAGTCTCTGAAAAAGCTGTGCCAAAACTACTGCCCAAACCCAAGCACAATCAAAATAAATATGATGCAGGCTACGTATTAGCAATAGCTGGATCGCCTGGCATGACAGGCGCTGCAATGCTTGCATGCTCAGGAGCTCTTCGCTCAGGAGCTGGAATGGTGCGCCTTTTTTACTCCGAAGCGATGAAAAATGAGATTTCTAACGAATTTTACGAACTGCTCAAAAGCCCTCGTTTAGAGGCTACTATTCTTAAAGAGGCAAAACGCGCAAAAAGCGCCCTAATCGGACCGGGTCTTGGAAGAGGAAAAGAGACCGCAATGTTTATAAGATCCATTGCTCCAAAACTAACTGTTCCAACCGTTCTTGATGCCGACGGCCTCATTCTTCTTCGAGATGAACTAAAAACACTCAAGCAAGATGTTATAATCACTCCTCATAAAGGGGAGATGGCAGCCCTTCTTGATCTTGAAAAATTTCCAGAAGATAATTTTATGCAAATCTGTCAGAGATTTGCAGAAATTAACAACGTCACGCTCGTGCTAAAAGGAGCTCCAACATTTATTTTTGAAAAAGGCACAAGTCCTATCGCAATTAATAAAGGGGATCCTGGAATGGCAAGCGCTGGAATGGGAGATGTGTTAACCGGCATGATCGCCGCATTTCTTGCCGCAGGATTAAAGGCTCGCGAAGCAGCAACTCTTGCAGTCTACCTTCACGGCTTTGCTGGGGAGCTTGGAAGCTCTATGCTGACGTCCTATCATATGATCGCAACGGATCTAATTAAAGCCCTTCCAACAGCGATTACGCAGCTTTTAAAACAATCTGCTTACTGATTCAAAATATCAGTTTCTTCTTCAACCCGCTAATTATCAGTAGTTAGCGGGTTTTTTTTATAATTCAATTTACTTATTTAAATTAAATCGTAATTATTTTATAATAGTAGTAATTAAATAATAAAATAGTAGTAATTAAATAATAAAATAGTAGGTTTTTATGAGTATAAGTAGTTTGGGTGATGAGGTTTTATTTGAGATATTAAATCATGTGGACAATCCCTATATAATGTCGCGTGTAGATAAAAAATTTGAAGCGTTAGTAAAAAGTCCAGAATTTAACCGCTTTATGCTAAATCAAATGGTCCAGAATTTAGATCCTGTGGATTTTCCTGATGTAGTTGGGGTTATTGATCCAGCA
>DAOWHK010000220.1 GCA_030641465.1 Parachlamydiales bacterium
AAATGATAAAAAAATATTTAAATGCCCTTGGGTATAAAGTTGTCATGACACGCACGCGAGACAACTTTATTTCCTTAAAAAAACGCGCGTCTATTGCGAATACTACAAATGCCAAGCTTTTTCTTAGTGTGCATTATAACTCTGCAAAAAGCACATCTGCAAGCGGGATCGAAGTGTTTTATTATGACTCAAAAAATAAATGGAAGAGATCTTCTTCTGAGGGCCTAGCAAAAAATATTCTTTCGGAAATGATCCAAAGTAGTGGTGCGGTATCTCGGGGGGTAAAAATGGGGAACTTTCATGTTCTTCGGGAATCAAGAATGCCATCTGTCCTAATCGAAGGGGGATTCATTACGAATCAAAAAGAGCGAGACAAATTATTAGATATAAAGTATCAGGAAATGATTGCGAAGTCGATTGCAGATGGAGTCGATAGCTATTTAAAGTCGCTTTAATTTACACATACCGATTCAAGAATTGGTTTGTGTAAAAAGTGTCCCCGGCGCGATTCGAACACGCGACCTATTGCTTAGGAGGCAATTGCTCTATCCAGCTGAGCTACGAGGACAAAGTAGACTTAATTTATATAGGAATTGAGAATAAAGGAGAAGGAATATGACAACAAATGTAGCTGATATTGGATTGATTGGTCTTGCAGTTATGGGACAGAATTTAGTATTAAATATGAATGATCATGGCTTCACCGTGTCTGTTTTCAATCGCACTGTAGAAAAAGTGGATACTTTTATTAAGGGCCCAGCTAAGGGTACAAATGTGATTGGCACGCACTCTTTAAAAGAATTTATTGCGACTCTTAAAAGACCTAGAAAAATGATGTTTATGATTCGAGCAGGAACAGCTGTGGATATGCTTATAGAGGAGTGTTTGCCCTACCTTGAAAAAGGGGATATCATCATTGACGGGGGAAATAGTCATTATCCAGATACGGAGAGGCGCTACGCTGCTTTAAAAGATAAAGGCATATTATTTATTGGTGCTGGAGTCTCTGGTGGAGAAGAGGGAGCAAGACATGGTCCATCGATTATGCCTGGAGGTAATATGGAAGCCTGGCCTGTAATAAAACCGATTTTTCAAGCAATTGCGGCAAAATCAGAAGATGGCACTCCTTGCTGTGATTGGGTAGGAAATGGGGGTGCTGGGCACTACGTAAAAATGGTGCATAATGGGATTGAATATGGGGATATGCAAATCATTTGTGAGTCTTATCAACTTCTTACAAATTTACTTAATCTTGAGCCTCTTGAACTACAGAAAATTTATGCCAAGTGGAATGAAGGGAAGTTAGATAGTTATTTGATTGAAATCACAAGTCAAATTTTTGCTCATAAGGATGAGGATGGAGCACCACTTGTGGATAAAATTTTAGATGTTGCTGGGCAAAAAGGCACGGGAAAATGGACGGGAATTAGTGCTCTTGACTTAGGGCTTCCTGTCACCCTCATTGGAGAGGCGGTATTTGCAAGATGCCTTTCTGCTTTAAAGGAGGAAAGAGCTGAGGTCAGCCGACATTTTGAAGGGCCAAAAGAGACTTTTTCTGGGAATAGGGATGCGCTTATTCAAGATATTCATGATGCCCTTTACGCTTCAAAAATCATTAGCTACGCTCAAGGGTTTATGCTTATGAAAGCCGCTTCGATGGAAAATAATTGGGATCTTCAATATGGATCTATTGCGTTAATGTGGCGAGGAGGCTGTATTATTCGAAGCAGATTTTTAGGAGATATAAAAAAGGCCTACGATAATAATCCTAAGCTCTTAAATTTATTGCTTGATGACTTTTTTAATAAAGAGATTAAAAGTGTGGAGAAAGGATTTCGAAAAGTAGTGGCAGCTGGGGCTGAGTTTGGGATTCCAACTCCATGTATTTCTACGGCGCTTTCTTTTTTTGATGGATATCGTAGCAGCAGACTTCCAGCAAATCTTTTACAAGCGCAGCGTGATTTTTTTGGGGCCCATACTTATGAACGCATTGATGCACCAAGAGGAAAGTTTTTCCATACAAATTGGACTGGAACTGGCGGAAAAACTAGCTCCACATCTTATAATGTATAGGAAGCTCTGACTAACTCCAAAAAGGCGCTGAAATTGAAACAATGGAGTTAATCAGGGCTTCCTAATAGTAAAGGCGACATATTTCAAGTCGCCTTTACTTGAAAAAAATTACTTGGGAAAATTATAGCCAGCAGATTTTGCATTGCCCATAATTTCACTATAATTCATTTCAAAACCGGGCTCTAAGCTTTCTGTTTTGGAGCAGGCTGTATTTAAATCAACCCAGTCTTTACTTTTTGAATATTGATTTGCAAGTATATTGATCTGATTATATACATCGTGCATGTGATTAATCTTTTCTTGAGAAATATGGATTTTTTCGGGATTAATCTTGTTTGTTTTAAAGAAATAATCAACATGAGTGAGCTCATCTTTCATCATTTCTAAAACTCTTGATAGCCATCTTATTGCTTGTTTGCTGTCAATATGACTTGGATCTATTTTTTTTTGCATGATATGTGACTCCTTATTATTTACTAGCCGTTTGGAAGCCACTTATTACTCTTGGCCCCTAAAGGTATTTTAAAATTTTAAGGATATATATCTCTAGTGTTGTTTTAGCAAAGATAGTTTAGTTGTTGAATATTAGTAGATTAAGAATAAGAATTATTCTTCTGCTTTTAAAACTGCCATGAAAGCTGATTGTGGGATTTGGACTTTTCCGAATTCTTTCATCCGTTTTTTGCCCTTTTTCTGTTTTTCCCAGAGCTTTCTTTTACGGGTGATGTCTCCACCGTAGCATTTTGCTGTGACGTTTTTTGAAAGAGCGGGGATGGTTTCTCTTGCGATGATTTTTCCGCCGATTGCACCTTGGATTGGGACTTTAAATTGTTGTCTTGGAATGACATCGGAGAGTTTTTTGCAGATAGCGCGCCCCTTTCCTTCGGCCTTTGATCTGTGGACGAGAACAGAAAAGGCGTCAACGACTTCTGCATTTACTTTTATTTCTAGTTTGATAATTTCCCCAGGCTTGTAGGTATCAAATTCATAATCAAAAGAGCCATAACCTCTTGTGGCGGATTTTAGTTTGTCATTAAAATCGGTAATGATCTCGTTCATTGGGAATTTATACGTGAGAAGAAGTCTACTAGCTCCACTTGTTTCTGTTTTGATGAGCTCTCCTCGCTTTTCTGTTCCGAGGCTCATAATTGTGCCGAGATAGTCTGGCGGGGCCATGATATGGCAAATACACCAGGGTTCTTCAATTGTTGCAATACCTGCAGGATCTGGGTAATGGGCTGGATTGTCAACTGTTTGCTCTTTTCCATTTGATAGAGTGATTTTATATACAACGCTTGGAGCTGTTGTAATGATATCAAGGTCAAACTCTCTTTGTAATCTTTCAAAAGTGATTTCTAGATGCAAAAGACCTAGGAATCCACAGCGGTAGCCAAAGCCAAGAGCTAGGCTACTTTCTTGTTCAATGTGAAGGGCTGAGTCATTTAGTTGGAGTTTTACAAGAGCATCGCGAAGAGATTCAAATTCGGAAGAATCAACTGGATAAATTCCAGCAAAGACAACGGGATTAATCAGGCGAAAGCCTGGAAGGGGCTGAGCTGCTGGGCTTTTAAAGGATGTCATGGTATCTCCAACTTTAATATCGGAGGTATTTTTAATATTACCAACCATGTAACCAACTTCCCCAGGTCTTAAGATATCAACGGGGGTCTCTACTGGAGAAAAAACACCAATATCTAATACCTCAAAGCTCTTATCTGTTGCCATAAACTTGATGAGCGACTTTTTTTTGATAGATCCACTAATGATTCTGATATAGACAAGCACTCCTCTATAGGGATCGTAGTGAGAGTCAAAAACAAGTGCGCGAAGTATGTCGTCCTCAGGAGGTAGTGGTGGGGGAAATTCTTCAATAATGCGCTCTAAAATTTGATCAATTCCAATTCCAGTTTTTGCAGAGCAATGAACGGCATTTTGCGCTTCAATTCCAATGACATCTTCAATTTGCTCAATCACACCTTCCGGATCAGCAGAAGGGAGATCAATTTTATTTAAGATAGGGACGATGACTAAATCACGCTCTATTGCCAGATGTACATTTGCTAAACTTTGCGCTTGAACGCCCTGCACGGCGTCTACAACTAATAGAGCGCCTTCACATGCAGAAAGAGAGCGGGAGACTTCATATGTAAAATCTACATGTCCAGGAGTGTCAATAAAATTGATTTGGTATCGATGACCATCATTTGCGTTGTAATACATCGTGACAGGATGGGCTTTAATCGTAATGCCCCTCTCTCTTTCGAGTTCCATGTCATCGAGTAGTTGCTCTTTCATTTCCCGTTTGGATACAGATTCTGTATGTTCTAGCAGGCGATCAGAAATTGTGGATTTTCCATGATCAATGTGAGCAATGATGGAGAAGTTGCGAATATATTTTGGATCGTATTCAAATGTAGGCATAGGGTAAATATTACGGATTTACATGGTAAAAAGCGACAAAAAAACCCTCACTCGAGATTCAAGTGAGGGTTTTTGTTAGATCACAAGGTGAAGATCTGTCTGAATTACTTGCTAGCTGCACCTTCTTTTGCAGTGGAAACAAGTGTTTCAAGTTTCTCAGCATTGGATTCTTGCTCTTTCATCTCAGCCTCTTTTTTTGCAGAAACGACTGCAAATTGTTTACCAAGAGATTTTGCAGCAATCATCCAAACAACGATAATCACTAAGAGGATGGCGCCAACATAAGGTGTCATGGCTGCAATCGATCCAAGAGCAACGATGAGACCTTGTTGCACTAGTGCTCCACCGGATTTTCCAAGTCTTGCTCCAACAACGTCAACAGCAGCTTTACCTTTCACTTTTGATTCTTGATCAAGAGGGATGTAAGCCGTTTCTTTTGTAGGATCAAACAGAGAATACTTGGTTGATTTACTCATGATATTTTGCGCCATACCAAAGAGTACAGCAAGAAATA
>DAOWHK010000028.1 GCA_030641465.1 Parachlamydiales bacterium
CATTGCCGGTCGGCAAGGCGCGAGTGAGGATAAAATTCTAAAAAAAACTGACGAAGTCAAAGCTCAATTCTTGAATCGTTTTGTGTATACTTGCCCGACTAGAACTAAGCTGTCGAATAGGCGGGTTTGTCATCCATAGTGTAAATATTTTCGGTCTTAATAATGTCAAGATCACTCTTTACTAAAGAATTTAGAAGTCCGACAATCATTTCTTGTGTGCACTTGGACTTTGATACAAACCGGCACCGCCACTGCTCAATACAAAAAGTTTCTTCCATCCCTTCTGGAAAAACCTTGACTCCGCGATTAGTAATCAAATCAAGCTTCATAGGATCAAATGATTGTTGACATCTTTTGATAAAATCACCAACTTCTTCTTTCGAATAAATAAAGACGTCACACCCAACGAGGACGCGTTTTGCATTTGAAGTCATGAGTATTCGAGTGTTTTTTGCACTCTCTTTTTCCGCTAAGTATGCAACCGATGGAAGTTTTGTAGGTTTTTTGCCAATATTTTGAATTACCCCATCTGCGAACTCTTTAGTTCCAACTTTTTGCTGGCTGACACCTTCTTTAAAAATATCGTAGGTGTGGAGACCATCTTCAATTGTTTTAAGCCAAGCATTGTGCATTTTTGTTGCAGCATCTGTTTGACCAATATGAATAAGCATCATGACCCCTGCGAGCATTAGAGCTGAAGGATTTGCCATGTTTTGGCCTGCACGCCTAGGGGCTGATCCGTGAATGGCCTCGAACATCGCTCCATGAACTCCGATGTTTGCAGAGCCAACAAGCCCTACTGATCCGCTAATTTGGGCCGCAACATCTGATAAAATATCACCATAGAGATTTGGCAGGACAATGACATCAAAAGCCTCTGGTGTGTCCGCAAGTTTTGCAGCCCCAATGTCAATGATCCAGTGCTCATTTTCAATCTCGGGATACTCTTTTGCCACTTGCTCATAAACCTCATGAAACAAACCATCAGAAAATTTCATAATGTTGTCTTTCGTAAAGCAAGTAACTTTTTTTCTGCCATATTTTTTTGCATATTCAAAAGCGTAACGGATGATTTTTTCACTTCCCTGCCTGGAGATAATTTTAATCGACTCGCAAACATCAGGTGTCTGCCGATACTCAATTCCAGCATAGAGATCTTCTTCATTCTCCCGAACAATCACAACGTCCATGTTTGGATGTTTCGTATCGATATAAGGAGCATAAGCAACGCATGGTCTAATATTAGCATACAGCCCAAGAGATGTGCGAATTGTCACATTTAAGCTCTTAAAACCACCACCTTGAGGTGTGGTGATAGGAGCTTTCAAAAAAGCTTTTGTACGTTTAATAGATTCCCAGGTGGAGTCTTCAATTCCAGTCGGATGTCCTCGCAAATAGACCTTTTCCCCAATTTCCACAGTTTGAATATCAAGCTCTGCGCCAGCAGCTTCTAAAACTTTTAAAGTTGCGTCCATAATTTCTGGGCCAATGCCATCGCCATGAGCCACTGTGATTGGAATTTTTTCCATCGAATACCTATCTCAAAATAATTTCCTTAATAACTTACCTAATTATAGAATTTTTATCCAAAGATCAAGTAAAATACAAGACATGGAACATTTAAAAGCCCTCTTTAAAAAACATCAGCAAAATATAGATCATTTTTTTCAGAAAATAGATATCGGCAGTGCAGAAAAAGTTCTGCAAGAATTGATTTTCTGCAAAGGAAGCGTCATATTTATAGGTGTTGGAAAAAGTGGGATTATCGCAGACAAACTCTCCAAAACGATGATCTCTACGGGGACAAAAGCGATCTTTTTGCCACCTGCAAATGCCCTGCATGGAGACATTGGGATTGTATCGCCTGAAGATTTAGTTGTAATTCTTAGTAAAAGTGGCGAGACAAAAGAGCTGCTAAGTCTTTTGCCATATCTTCATCAGAAAAAAATCAAAACAATGGCGTGGGTCTCAAATAAAGAATCTAAGCTTTATAAAGAGTGTAACCTCTCCGTTTATCTTCCCATGGGAGAAGAGCTTTGCCCCTTTGATTTAGCACCGACCACCTCGACTGCGATTCAGCTCATGTTTGGGGATATCCTCTCCGTAGCACTTATGCAAGCAAAAAAATTTAGCGTTGAAGATTTTGCTAAAAATCATCCGGATGGATCCCTTGGAAAAAAAATGACCCTAAAAGTTCATGATCTGATGTTAAATCAAGAAAAGCTTCCTCTATGTCATCCAGAAGATTTACTTTCTGATGTTTTACCGATTTTATCGCAGAAAAGATGTGGCTGCCTGATTGTTGCAAAAAATCAAAAAATGCTCGGGATTTTTACAGATGGCGATCTAAGACGTGCGCTTCAAAAAAACACGCCCAATTTACTAACTCAGTCAATGAAAGAGCTTATGACAAAATCCTGCCTTGCCATAAGCGGTGATGATTTTGCGATCACAGCTCTAAAAAAAATGCAAAAAGAGCCAAAAAAATGGGTTACAGAACTTCCTGTAACCCACGAAGATAAACTCGTTGGACTCATCCGCATGCACGACATCGTGCAATCAGGGATTAATTAAACAGTTTTTCATGCTCGGGATCGTGATCTGGGGCACTGGGGCCACGATCTGGAGTAGGAGATGGGGGTCTTCCTTGAAATTCTAGCAAATTATCCACAGCAATTGCATAGCCTTCTTCAAAATAAACTAATCCTTCATTCTCTTTGTTTTCGATGTTGTTTAGACTGGCCTTCGCTGCAGCTCCATCGCCCTTTTGAGATCTAAGATCAGCAATTCTTATAAATACACAACTACGGTCATGGGTCGTTAATGTTGTATCATTTTTTGCTTGATATAGCCGAGTTAAGTTTGTCTCTTCTAAATATGGGGATTGAGGTCTACGCTCCTGATTAATAAAAAATGCTTCGTTGGCAATAAGGTGCTGAAAGGTGTCTGGGCCTCCATCTGGCATCCCTATAAATCCTTCATTTTTTTGAAAAATGGATACAGCGCGAGCATATCCCAATGAAAAATGAAATGAATCATTTTTTATTAAATTTAAAGTTTTTAATGCATCCTCACCTAAACCCGAATCTGCCTGGAGCTCTGCAATACGTATTATAATACATGCGCGAGTGACTCTTGGTAAGTCGGGGTTCATTGATACGGGAAATAAAAATTTTATATCTGAGAATGCAGGATGCTTTCTAATCGTTTCAGGGTAGAGGATACGATCATAAGGTAAATCTATTATTGATGACATTTAATATTACTCCATTGTTATTAATTATATAATAACAATTATAATTTAATTTATAATATTAATAAAGTGTTATTAAAATAAAAGTTAATTTACAAGTCGCTGATAATGCGTGGTTTAAAGAAGGGTAAGGTGATGATGTCATTATTAAGAGTGATTTTTATCCCGTAAAATAAGAATTTTTCTACAGAATCTAGCTTCACGATCTCGGCTTTTGGTATTTTCCTGAGGAGTTTACCGTTTAGGTAAAGCTCGAAGCTGTCCTTCAGGCAGACAAGCTTGTAGGGGTTCATTTCAAGGCGTGTGATCCGTTTATAGGGAATAAGGCCGTAGCTAATCAAGGCAATGCTTGCAATAAAAGAGGTGGCTCCCCATCTCATTAAACTCTCTATTTCTGCAAATAGGCCCATATAAAACAGCAGCAGGGCTCCCGGAATTGCAGCAATAAAGCCTCGAGCAAGCATCCGTTTTTTCAAGATCTCAGAAATGGAGCTGTAGTATACTTGAAAACTCACTTGCAATTTTTCCCAAAAGATTGAATGATGGTAGGTATGGATATACTAACACTTCCTCATATTTTACTTCTTGTCGTATTCGCAATTGGATATGTTGGTATTATCTTAGAGTTTTTCGTGAAAGTGAATAAATCTGCAATTGCATTATTTATTGCTGTCATATGTTGGCTGATCTATTTTGTTGGAGAGCCGCAGCCACTCAGTATGAATCTCGAGTTTCTCTCATCTCATCTTAGTGACATCTCTGAGATTCTGTTTTTCTTGCTTGGCGCAATGACACTTGGTGAAATTATCGATGATCATAAAGACGTCAATACACTTACAGCGTATCTACATACGAGAAATAAACGGAAAATGCTGTGGCTAATGACAGGGATTTCTTTTTTTCTTTCGGCAATTCTCGATAACTTGACAACGACAATCCTGATGATCTCCATTTTGCGCAAACTAGTCCCTCATAAAAAAGAACGATTTCTTGTTGCCTGTATGGTCGTTGTAGCGGCAAACGCTGGAGGTGCCTGGACACCTATTGGCGATGTCACAACCACTATGCTTTGGATTAATGGGCAGATCTCCACAATGAAAGTGATTACAGAGCTTTTCTTGCCAAGTGTCGTTTCCATTATCATCCCGCTTTTATTCTTTACTTGGAGAGTCAAAGGGGAGTATCCGGTTTCAGAAGTCAACTTTCGCGATGAGCCCTTAGAGCCAGGCGCCAATTTAGTCTTTGGAGCTGGAATTTGCTGCTTTCTTTTTGTGCCGGTCTTTAAGGCTCTAACAGGGATGCCACCTTATATGGGGATGCTCATCTCTCTTGCTATTCTTTGGCTAATTACCGATATCTTACACCATAAGCATGAGCAGAGAAAGCATTTAAGAGTTCCGTTTATCCTCACCAAAATCGACGTGTCAAGCATTCTCTTTTTTTTAGGGATCCTTCTTGCAATTGATGCAATTGAAGCGACAGGCATTTTAAAATCTGCTGCGATGGCGCTGGATGAGGTAATTAAAAGTCAGGCAATTATTGCGACTTTCATTGGGATTGTATCAGCAATTATCGATAACGTCCCGCTGGTTGCTGCAACTATGGGGATGTATGATCTACAAACGCATCCTATGGACTCGCCTCTTTGGCTAATGATTGCGTATGCTGCCGGTACCGGTGGAAGTATTCTTGTGATGGGTTCCTCAGCAGGGGTTGCTCTCATGGGTCTTGAAAAAGTTGATTTTATCTCCTATCTTAAGAAAATGAGCCTGCCAGTCCTTGCCGGCTACCTTCTCGGCATGCTCTTCTATGTCTATATTTTCTAGATAGTTGACAGTTCGAAGTCTTCTTTGAGTGATTTGTAAAGACGGATCTGAATAACTCCGAAAATTCAATTTCAGCATCTTTTTTCGTAAAGCCCAAACTATAATTAGTTAGCTAGTGCTTCAAAAACCCATCTAAAGTTGAAATTTCGAAGTTCATCAGAGCTTTCTTCGGAGAAGGTAGCACTATTTTTCGATCATAGACTGCTTCTTCAACCATTGGGTCTCCTAGATTAAACCGCTGCTGTAAGAAGTAAATCCGAATCATTAACTTAAGTTTCATTGGTTTTCTGCCGAGCTTACCATCATAGAAAAGGTCCACATCGCTTAGAAAAATCTCCGTACTTGTAATTTTTTTCTTCTGAGATAGAGAAGCGAGCCTGACCCCTAAAAGTCATCCCGAATTGGTTAAAAAAGAGGTTTTGCAAGAATTTCAAATTTAGTGGAGAAAATCAGGCCGACTTTCAAATAATTTCTATTATAGTCAGTGTTTTTTATTTAAGTAAATGTTGGGTGTTGTTATGTTTTTTTATTTTTATAATAAATATTAACAATAAGAGGTTAGTGATGGCGGCAATTCAGGAGAGTGCAAGATCAATAGTAAGTAGAGAGAGAAATGGAGAGTGGGTAGAGCAGCAGTGTGCGCGTGTAGAAAAATTAACTGTATCCTTGCTTGAGCGGGGTGGGTCCGTTGAAGATATTGCGACAAAGACCAAAGAAGCTTTTAGAGATTTGGGAGAGATAGCAGGTTTAAGTTTAGAGCCGTTCGAATGTGATGATGCTGATTTTTTTATTAGATGTGTTGAGCAAATTGAAGAGGTCACATTTTATGACTATTATACACCTCAGCAAGTTCAGATAATGAAAGACGAGGCTCTACATGAAGTGGCTATGTCGAAGTCGAACGTGCCGGAGAGAAGTAATTTACTAGAAGTAGTAACAAATTGTAGGAAAAAAAGATATTTGTTGCAAAATTTGCAGTTGGTTTCAGAATTATGTGCTGCAATTGCTCGTGCTAGCTCGGTGTTTTCTAAGTGTGGTGTGTGTGAAGAAAGTAACTTAGATCCAAATTTTATTGCTAATGTAAATGAATATTACCTCCGTGTGAATGCTGAGATAATTGATTCTATCGACACTCTGCTTAATTCCGAACAGGAAGGTGTTTCAGAAATAGACCTTCTTCGAGCTATCGGCTATTTCCCAGAAAAATTGTTTACCCTCGAAGAGTTACAGTTTCAGATTTGGATCTTGCTTGGAGCTCCGGGGGGAGTTGACTTATCATCTATTCTTCTTTTAGACAACAAAGAAAAAATTCCTGACGCTCTTCGAAATATTTGCAGAGAAAAAGTGAGAGCCCTTTCTGACGAAGATCAAAATAAGTTAGATGGCTTACTTTATGAAATTTCAAAGCAAAGGTGCGAAGAATCAGGAAAATCATTTGATACCTTTGGCGATTCTAACTGGGGTAGAAATCATCGTTATGATGATGTGGAAGTTTTTTTCGAGGCTTTTCTGGCAGTGACTGATGGAAGAGTTTGATTTGAAATAAGGTTTATACACAAACCGATTCAACCTTTGGATTTTTTCCTGTGTCAGATAACCAATTTTTAGA
>DAOWHK010000171.1 GCA_030641465.1 Parachlamydiales bacterium
TAAATAGTTTTATGGATGATAGCGAAATTGGACCTGCCTGCCTATCTCTTTTAGAAGACCCTGAAGTTTTTAACCATCAATCACTTGCAACCTACCTGATCTTTGCTTGCAGCAATTTAGGCGAGCAAAAAACAAGAGATACGTTTAAGATCCTTTCTCAAAACCTAACACTTTCTCCCTTAATAAAAGAAGAAATGGATCTCGTAATTAAGACCTGGAAAAAACTCCCCACAAACAAACAATAACTTGATAAACAATTGTAATTATAATAAATAAAAATTAATTAATATAATTACGGTTTTTATGCATTCTTCTAATAACTCTCAATCGAAAAAGATTGAAAATGTCGCATGTGTGATCCTCGCAGGAGGCAAAGGAACAAGACTCTTTCCATTAACAAAAACTCGCTGTAAACCAGCAGTTAGCTTTGGAGGAAGATACCGACTCATCGATGTGCCAATCTCTAACTCTCTAAACTCTAATCTCCAAAATATTTTCGTTATTTCTCAGTGTTTTTCGAAAGGGTTAAATGCCCATATCCGTGATACCTATACACATGAGGAAAAAAAAGAAGATGCGATACACTTACTATGTCCAGAATCACTGAATCAAGAAGAGCTCTGCTATAAAGGAACAGCTGATGCAATTCGACAAAATTTAGACGAAATTCTTAAACTTCCCATAGAATATTTTCTCATTCTTTCAGGTGATCAGCTCTATAATATGGATCTATCAAAAATGCTGGAGTTTGCAAAAAAACAAAACGCCGATCTAACAATTGCAGCGCTTCCCGTTCCGGAAAAAGAAGCTTCTCGCCTTGGAATCTTAAAAGCGAATAAAGAATTCGAAATTACCGATTTCCTCGAAAAACCAAAAGACCCTGACCTCTTAAAATCCCTTTGCCTCACAAAGGAGCAAAGAATAGAGCATCACCTAACCGAAGTCCATGGGCATTGTTATCTTGCCTCAATGGGGATTTATGTGTTTAAAAAAGAAGCCCTTATCAAACTTCTTAAAGAAGATCCCCGAGAAGACTTTGGGAAACACATCATCCCAACACAAATAAAAAAAGGAAAAGCCTCAGCCTTTATTTTTCAAGGTTACTGGGAAGACATTGGAACAGTAGCCTCTTTCTACGAGGCAAATCTCGCACTTACAACCAATTCCTCTGGTCTAAATTTATATAATGAAGTGCTTCCTATCTATTCTCATCCAATTAACTTACCCGGAGCACGCATCTCAAAAACAAAACTCAAAGACTCGATTATCAGCGATGGGTCGATTATTAACGCAAAAGAGATCACACACTGCATGATTGGGATGAGAAGCCATATTGAAGAAGGAACTATAATTCGAGACTCCATAGTTCTTGGACACTCTCTTCTAGAATCTGCAAATTCCGCAGAAAATGCCAATGAATATCCTTTTGAAATCGGGAAAAATTGTCTGATTGAAAAAGCAATCATTGATGAAAATTGTAGCATTGGAAACAATGTTCAGTTAACTAATGAAAAAAAAGTGGAAACTTATGACGGACATGGAGTTTACATTCGCGATGGAATTATTATTGTCACATCAGGCACCCACCTTCCAGACAATTTTAACCTGGAAAGAGCTATTGCCTAAGGCAAAGCAATGACCATTTGGGCCCTATCAGATCTTCATCTAGCCTTTGGCGCGCCCTCTAAGAGCATGGAAATTTTTGGCCCCGAATGGAGTCAGTATGCTGAAAAAATCAAAACAAACTGGCAGCAATTGGTTCAGAAGCAGGATTTAGTCCTGATCCCAGGTGACATCTCCTGGGCCATGAAATTTGATGACGCCTTGATTGATTTACAATGGATAGATGAGCTTCCTGGAACGAAAGTAATTCTCAAAGGCAATCACGATTATTGGTGGCCCTCAGTGAAAGTCCTTTCATCCTCCCTTCCCAAATCGATCCATTTCATTCAAAATAACGTTTTTAATTGGAACGGCGTCACAATTGGAGGGGCTCGTCTCTGGGATACGGATGAGTACAATTTTAATAGCGTCATTACATTCCAAGACAATCCCAAAGAGCGCACACCTTTGCAAGACACGAAAATGCGCGAAAAGATTTTTTGTCGCGAGCTAGAAAGGTTAAAACTTAGCCTCAAACAGCTTAATAAAGACGCAACAGTAAAAATTGCAATGACTCACTACCCACCAATTGGCCTTGAAATGGAAAGCTCTCGCGCATCAAAGCTTCTCGAAGAATTTCAAATAGATTACTGCGTTTTTGGACATCTACATAATGTGCAAAGAGAAAAACCACTATTTGGAGAAAAAAAAGGGGTGCGCTACCTATTTACATCTTGCGACTATCTGCAGTTTATCCCACTAAAAATTGTCTAGATGGTTGTATATTCCATCGTATCTTTAAGGATTTGAAAAGGTTTCTCATCGCGACTTAGCATATCTTCAAGGTTTTTCCCTTTTTGCGCCTTGATAAGAGCTCGGAGTTTTTTCTCCTCTGAAGGCTTATCATTAGAGGCTAAAAAGTCGCATCCAATGATCAAGAGCTCTAAAAAATCACTCTCCGTCTCAATAAGCTCTAATGCTTGATTAAAGGCGACATGAAACTGCTCCGTTTCCCCTTTGTAAACAAGAACACTTAGGATCTCAAAAGTAAGACCAAGGTCTGGTTTTTCCTCAAGGGTTTCTAGCAAACGATCAAGCATAATATAAGCCTCATCAAGCACAGTTAAAGAGATAAGACGCACTCTAAGAAAATCAAACCAAGTCTGATCTTCAATGTACGGATAAAACCCATCTAAAAGCTCTGAGGCATAAAGATCATTTTCCTGCTCAATTTGCGTGGAAATAAATTCATAGATAA
>DAOWHK010000037.1 GCA_030641465.1 Parachlamydiales bacterium
ACCAAGCCTCATATTGTGTATTACTTTCGTGAGCACAACATACTTTTTTCAGGGGATACTCTATTTGGAGCGGGATGTGGCCGTCTTTTTGAAGGATCTGCAGAAGAAATGTGGCACTCGCTTCAAAAAATCAAAAAGCTTCCGCAAGACACCAAAATTTACTGCGGTCATGAATACACGGTAAAAAATTTAGAGTTTGCACTTTCTTTAGAAAAAGATCGGCCTGAGATTTTGGAGCGTCTTGCCCGGGTTAAAGCTTTAAGAGAAAAAGGAGATCCTTCCGTTCCGAGCACTTTGGAAGAAGAGCTAAAAACGAACCCTTTTCTTAGAGCAGATGCAAAAGAGCTAAAAGCCGCAATGGGAATGCCCCACAGCTCTGATAGCAATGTATTTGCAAAAATTCGAGAATGCCGAGACAATTTTTAGTTACCTAAATGCCGAGCAAAAAATCGCTGCACAATATGAGAGACTCTTTCTCCTCCTAACCATTCCTGAGTATATAAGTTTGTCGGTAGTTCGCAGTGGGGATTTCCTATTGGAGTTTCAGTTACAATACTATCTCCGAGTTCAGCATTTATGTCATAATTTTCCCTAAATTGGCTTTGGTATAGAGAAGCTCTGAATTTGATTACTGGATCATCGAGGTGACAAATGGCGAGTTTTTCCCCATTGATTTTAGCCCACGCTGCAATAGAATCATATTCCCATCCAGAAAGATATCCAAGCCATGCTGCGATATAGGCAATTGGCTTTGCAATAAAGCTTGGGAGAAAGTTTGAAAGAATAGATTGACTCATTTCATAAGCGATATCAAAAAAAGTGCTAAAAGAGCGATCTGATACAATAGCGCCACCTTCTGGATGCAGAGCTTTTACTTGGGCAGAAATGGCTCCACCGAGGGACCACCCATAAAATCCAATGTTATTTTCAGGGACACCTAACTGATCCTGTACGTAATTGTAAACAGTTTCGCCATCGATGATTAAGCCATCATGTGTTACATCGCCACGGCTATCTCCTGTGCCACGGTAGTCGAACATTACGAAATTACAAGGCCTTTCGCTGTTTGCCATTTCATCAAGAAGCCAGCTAAAAACGCCTTGGTTATAGATACAGCAATTGGGATTAAAAAGGATAATTGTGGGAATTGTGCGGTCTTGTGTGCGGTTTGTTTGAAAATGGGTCGCATCTATTTGCACGCCATCTGGAGTTTCTAAGATAAGGCGCTGATTTTGATAGGATTCGTGGGTAAAATCATCCATTTCAAGATACATCCGGCTTGCAGGTAATATTCCAATTTTTGCAATTTGATGGGGAATCCATAGCCCATAGTAAGAAACGAACTCATAAACGCGCTTTGTGACTGAATGATTTTCTGGATTTAAGTGCTGATTTGATGCATTCCACTCGGCATGGTAAGAAACTCCTGAAACGGACATAATTCACTTCCCTTAATTAATTTCGCATATTATTTTAGATATTATTAATTAAGTCAATGGTTATATAAAGAGAGTTTGTTTCTTAATGTTCGGACACTAATACCCAAAGCATTAGCTGTTTTTTGTCGGTTATTTTCATGGTGAATTAAAATTTTTTGAATATGGCGCTTTTCTACTTCGCCTAAAGTAAGATCTTTATCAATAAAGTTTTTGTTATCTAAAATTTTTGTTAGATGCAAATGCTCGGCTTGAATTTCCTCTGAAAGATCTAATGCGATTGCATATTCAATGACGTTTGAGAGTTGCCGTACATTTCCAGGCCAGGAGTATTTTGTAAGTTTCTCTTTAGCTTTTGGGGAGAATTTTTTTTCCTTTTTTGGAGAGTGCTTTGTAAGAAAATAGTTAGCTAGGGGAAGGATGTCTTCAGGACGCTTGCGAAGAGGGGGAATTTCGATTGGCACGACATTCAATCTATAGAAAAGATCTTCTCGAAATTCTTTTTTTTGAATGGCATCGTTGATATTTCGGTTGGAAGTCGAGATAAAACGTACGTCTACTTGAATGGAGCTCATGCCCCCGAGTCTTTCAAATTCTTGCTCTTGCGTTGCTCTAAGAAGTTTTGCTTGAAGAGAGGGAGGAATTTCAGAGATTTCATCAAGAAGCAAAGTTCCTTGATCTGCAAGCTCAAATCGCCCTTTCCGCGTCGAGAGTGCGCCAGTAAAGGCCCCCTTTTCATGACCAAAAAACTCTGATTCAATCAAGGTTTCTGGAAGTGCTGCGCAGTTCACTTTGATAAAAGGTTTATTTGCTCTAGTAGAAAAGTGATGTAGATAAGTTGCAATGATTTCTTTTCCTGTTCCAGATTCTCCGCTAATAAAAACATTGGCATTACTTGAGGCAATTTTTTTTATGATCGTTAAAATTTCTTTCATCGCCGGGCTTTTTGCAATAAGTGGCGCAAGGGGCTTTTTTTTGCTATTTATTAAGGAGATTAGCACTTGCATTGCGCTTTTTTGCAAAGGCTTGGAAATGGAGTCATCTGCAAGATTTTGGAGATCTTTTTGTGTAAGAGGGTCAGATCCTTCGGGAAGCATTAGAACAAGAGGAGTATTTGGAGCTTTGATTTTTAGATACTTGTAGAAGTCAACTCCTTTGACCTCATCTATTTGCATTTCAGAAAGGACAAGATCAAAGGACATTTTTTTCAGATGCTCAAGCGCACTTACTCCTGATTCTACAGAGGTAATATGACACTGATGTTTTTGAAGATATTTTGATAGGAAAAGGCGTGTTTTTTCTTCCCGATCAATAATTAATACATGCATTTAAAGTCCCCCTCTTAATTTAGCAAATATACTGGTCGAAATTATTTTTCAATCTCCGTTATGATAAATTCATGAGATATGTATTGATGGTACTAACACTATTTAGTTTGATGGGATGCCAAGGGGTAGAAGAATCTGAATATGAAAAAATTCGGAAAGTGAATGCCGTTAAAGAGCCGATCTATCGCTATCATGATGAAGTGCAATACACAATTGATACCCCAATACATCGAATTCGAGAAAAATACCCTTGGGAAGAAGGTATGATTCGAGGTCATCATAAAATTACAAAAGAATTTTTTAGATGCAAAGGAAACAGTTTAAACGCGCCAAAAGCGACGCTTACGAAAAATTATGAGGAGAGTTATCACTTTGACTGCGGAGGGCTTGAAGAGCACAGCTTGCCAATGAGAGGGGACCAGGAGTTTATCTATCCCATACTCATTGATCTTCTAAATTACCTTCAGGAAAAGACTGGATGCAAAGTTGTCATTACAAGTGGCCATAGATGTCCCAAGCATAATCTTTACCTTGATCCGAGCAAAGGAAATAAACTTTCCAAACATCTTATTGGAGCGGAAGTCGATTTTTTTGTAGAAACAATGGAGAAAGACCCTGAGAAAGTAGTGAAATTGCTGATAGAATTCTACAAAGAGCAAGAAAATGATTTTGAATATAAAACCTTTCATCGCTACGAAAAAGGAGATACTAACGTTTCCACAAAACCTTGGTATAATAAAGAGGTGTTTATTAAGCTTCATAAACCTTTTGAAGGGCGGGACATTGATAATGATCATTCCCACCCTTATATCAGTATCCAAGTAAGGTATGATCGGCAAGCAAAAAGGCGAGCCTCTTATACATGGGATCAAGCTTTTAATGGCTGTCTGCGCTGGTAGCATTATATTATTAAATGATTTGCTTTTATTTTAAATAGTTGTACAATTGATTTTTATTTACTTAAATATGGTAACATCGTGGCTATTAAAGAAGTTGTTTTAATTAATAGTTTGCCTTCAGAAGTTTTACAGGGAATTTTTAGGTTGAGCTCTGATCCGCAATTGGATGCGTGCGTTTGCAGATTGTGGGCAGCGAACACAAAAGCTGTAGTAGATACAGAGCTTCTTAAGATTGGGCGCGTTATGCCTTTACCCTCCCGAGATTTAGAAAAAATACGTAAAGCATATGTGCGGGCGGTGCAAGTCCATCACATCCATTTTCCTGAGCGGGACTTCCTTGCTCCACTTATTTCGGTAGAACGCTACAGAGCAATTACAAGCGATATTATGAGGCGAGATAAGGCGACACTTTGGAGGGCTCTTCCAGGAGGAGCAGCGCATGTTGATGCTGCACAAATACATCCTCTTGCCATTTCAGATAAGGAGCTTTCAGATTATTTACAAGGGTGGATCGAAAATAGCCCAGCAGTTCAAGGCTTAACAATTTTGAACCTTGAGAAACTAGGTCTGAGTTGTTTACCCGTAGAACTATGGAGTCTTACGGCATTAGAAGAGTTGTATCTCAATCGAAATCTGCTAACAGAGCTGCCTGCTGAAATTGGTAATCTTACAGCATTACAAGTGTTATTTCTTGAGTTCAATCAGCTAGCACAGCTGCCTGCAGAAATTGGTAATCTTACAGCATTACAAGTGTTACGTCTTGGGGGCAATCAGCTAACACAACTGCCAGATGAGATTAGAAAATTGAGTAGATTAGAAACCTTAATGCTCAGTATTAATCCGTTGAAAGAACTGCCGGCTTCACTTTGGACTCTTACAGGATTAAAACATTTAAGCTTGGCCAAAAACCAACTGACAGAAGTATCTGCAGGAATAAGTAATCTTGCAGCCTTAGAAAATTTAATTTGCAACAATAATCAGCTTGCTGAAATTCCGTCGCTTAGTAATCTTAGGAATTTGGAAAGATTATTATGTCATGATAATCCGTTGGAGCGTCTTCCAGTTAATCTTTATATGCCTCACTCCTCTTTATACGTTCCAGAACCTCAGACTTCAGAGTGGCAAAGAGATCTTCTAGCTTGGAGAGCGTTGTCATGGGAGGACAAATTCGAATTCCTGGAGTTGTATAGTCATAGGGTAAAAGACCTTCCACCTGACAGTGTAATGGTGCATTTAGAACATTTTCATAGTACGTTTCGTGAGTTTTTTGATCGGCAGTTTAGTAAGCTTTCCCTTGCAGATCGTGAAGCTATCGATAGACAGGCCTACTTTTTTACGAAAGGATCTGATGGAATAGAGCCTTATTGGGGAATGATTCACAGGTATGATGATCTTGCTATCTTAACTAGAGCGTGGAAAGAAGTTGCTCGGAAAGAAGAGCCCTGCACTCTTTTTTAATCAGATTTAATTAACAATTTCAAAGCCATCTACGGTTAAGGGTTTTTCGTAAATGGACTGTATGGATGTAATTTTACCTGCCCCAAACTGGATTGTTTGAAGAACGCTAAAGTTTTGGCCTGTAATTGTTGTTTGAAAAACAAGGCTGATGCTGTCTGGTGTGTTTGGGTCTTGAGTGTACACAGGATTTGTACTTGTTGCAGTGATTCCAAAAGCTTGTGCTGCCAAATGCTGTTTTTTTAAATCTTCAACCCCGATTAAGAGCTGCTCAGTTTCTTTGACTTGCGTGTTACAGATCACATTTGGATCCATGAGTGCAGTCATGTTTTCTATATCATTGCTACTTAGATGCGTAAAATATTGCTTTGTTAGATCTAGTGGGGAAAATGCTGCCATAATGATCTCTTTATAGGTTTAAAAATTTTGTAAAAGATGCGCAGTATAATAGATCTTCTGAAACGCTCTCTAGTTGAGGGTGGTTTTCGGGGCAGATGAGAACGGGAAGAATCTCTGCTTGTTTTAAAGAATCAATGCCGCGCATTGCATCTTCAAAACCGACGATGCGATCCTGTGGTTTTCCATAGAGTTCAATGGCTTTTAGATAAGCGTCCGGTGCTGGTTTGGGGGATTTGTAATCTTCCCTTGTTACAAAATGGGGGATAGAATTTAGCTCGGGAAGGTGTTTTCGAATAAGATCAACTTGCTCTTTCGTAGAGTTTGTCACAACGCATCTGCGGATATCGAGTGCGCTGAGTTCTTGTAAAAGCGTGTTAACTCCTGGAAGGAGCTCAAGTTTTCCAAGCTTTAATAAATTTAAATAGGCGGTTGTTTTTTCTTTATAGAGAACGTCCCAATTGGGCTCTTGTTTTTGCAGGCTTGGAAATATAGAATAAATCATTGCTCGAATGCCTACTGCACTTTTGTGAGCAACACTTGCAAATTCGATAAAGGTGGCTTTTAAATCACAGCCTCTATTTTTAAGCATAGTTTTATAAGCTTGATAATGTAGCTTTTCTGTATTGACAAGCAGCCCATCAAAATCAAAACAGATAAAGTCAAATTGCTCGAAAAACTCCATGGATTCTCCTCAAATATTGCCGATGACCGGACTCGAACCAGCACCTTATTGCTAAGAACAGATTTTGAATCTGTCGTGTCTACCAATTTCACCACATCGGCATTGAATCAGAAAAAGTTTAACTTGTGACAATATTTATATAAAGAAAAATTAATAGACTTCTTTCGAAACTTGCTTTGTCTGGAAGAATCGATGGTTTTTGATAGATTTATCCTTAAATTTTGAGGTAATGTGCTTACACATGACTAAAAAAATTAAGGATAAATCTATCAAAAAGCGCGATTATAATAGTCAAATGAAGTTTTGAAAGAAGTCTAATAAATGACCTGCATTAAAAAAAGTCCCTCAGGGGGAGCTGCCCCGGACGCGTGTTTGCGATCTTTTTTTTCAAGAATGGTTGGGATGTCTTCTGGTCTAAGTTTTAGGTATGCGACATCGAGCAGCGTTCCGACGATATTGCGTACCATTTTATAGAGAAATCCGCTTCCGACGAATTCAAGTCGTATTTGATCAGGAGCGCTGATAACGTTTAAGCTGTAGATCGTTTTGATAGGATCTGTTTGCGTGCCCCCTTGATTTGCAAATGATGTAAAGTCGTGTGTGCCGATAAAATACTTTGCGCCGAGCTCCATAGCCTCGCTGTGTAATTTATGGGAAATATGGGTGCGATAGAGGCGATTAAAGGGGCTTTTTGTGGGGCCTGTACTAAGATTGTAATGATAGATTTTCTTTTTTGCGGAAAATCTCGCATGAAAATCTAAGGATACTTCTTCAATTTCAAGAACGCGGATGGTTTTTGGAAGAAGGCCATTTAGGGAGTAATGCAAGCGGCTTGGAATAAATGACTGTGTTGTTTGGAAATGCGCCACCTGTCCATGGGCGTGCACTCCAGCGTCTGTACGTCCAGATCCTGCTACGTGAACGTCCTCTCTAAGAATTGTGCCAAGTGCTTTTTGAAGGTGCTCTTGGATGGAGGGTGTATTTGGTTGGATTTGCCATCCTCCAAAATCTGTTCCATCATAGGCTAGGAGAAGTTTATACTTTTTCATGGCAAATCGTTTGGAGTTGTAATTTTAGTATTTGTTGGGCATCCCATCACAAGTTTGACGGGATAGCCAAGAAACTCGGCAAGAGATACGTCATCTGTAACAAAATGATTTGCATCTCGCGTTTTTTTTAAGGCTGTTTTAAGAAGATCATAGGCGAGAAGCTGAGGCGTTTGAATTTCGAAGAGCGTGGATCTTGGCAGGGTCTTTGTAACAAGATGATCGCTATTTGCAATTTTTATTGTGGATGTGACAGGAGTTGCAAGGGTTGCAGCATCGTAGGGGGCGCCCTCGTGAATGAGCTTTTCTAGATCCTTTTTTTTCAGGTAGGGGCGCGCACTATCGTGAATGAGTACAATGTCAGGATTCG
>DAOWHK010000098.1 GCA_030641465.1 Parachlamydiales bacterium
ATAAAAAAATCTAATCAGCCGATTTTATCAATCAAGATTTAATCCACTATACCATGTTCCAGGTCCATAGAAGAAACCAAAGCGAAGAGCAATCCCTTGGAGATTTTTGGGTTCAAGCACCCTTTTCGCCTTTGTTAAATTTTCGTTTTATAAAGACGCCAAGACCATCTTTAAATTGACCAATTGTAGACTTTTTTATCTCTATGTCATCAAGAGTCATATTACTTCCTTGCAGTAGGAATTTTCAGACTTTTATACAAGAAATTGAAAGAAAAATCTATCAAAACATCGGGCGGGAAAAATTCATGTTCAAATTTCGGCGGTCGGTTTTTCCAGCTTTTCATCAAATTTTCGAAAAATCCTTAGTAAGCGACGTTCTCAATACTCCCTTTAACAAAAGGGCTCCATTGAGAATTTTTGCTGTGCGATAATTCCCAATAGAGATGGACAGACGCTATTTCAGAACTTTCGATTTTACAAAGATAGTGGAATACAATTACTCTTTTGTAAAAATAACTGGCTTTCCTGATCGAAAGGCCTCAAAAGGAACTTGGATCATAGATATCTTCTCTGCAGAATTCATAGAGAAAGAAACTTCAAGCCAAGGTGATACACCGAATTTTTGCAGTGCGGTAAGCTTTGCTAAGAATTGATTGTCACCTGTTGGGGAAAGAGAGATGGGCATTTGAGAGTAGAATAATGTTAATTGACTCTCTATTAACCTTACCTTGATTAATCCATAGGCGGGATGATTATAGTCACCGACATATTCTTGAAGTGGTTGGGAGGGAACCGTTTCTAAGATTTTTTCTTCATTCAATAGAGGTTTCACTTCTGGAAGTGAGTGATTACTATTCAATCCGAGGATCTTATCAATAATAGTTTGCTGTATGAAATTTATTGCCGAAATGCCATCACTACTACTATTTGTTAAAATCACAAGTCCCGAATTTTTTTGAGGGAAAAAAGATAGATGCGCAGTAAATCCATTAGCAAGACCTTCATGGCGAATATATTCAAATCCCCGATATTTTCCAATAAACCAACCAAGTCCATATCCCAAATCATGAATGTCACCCTCAGGTGACTTTTGAAAGGGCATTTGAACGGTGTACATTTCTTCCATCAGAGTCTTTTTTTCAAGATGAAACTGGGCCCATTTAAGAATGTCTAAAGCAGTTGAATACATGCCTCCACCCACAGATACAGCGGGAATATATTGGAACGGAACTTCTTGAATTTTTCCTTCTATACAGGCATAGGGGAGGGAATAATTAATAGGACGATGCGAAAATCCAGTATGAACCATTCCTAAGGGCATTAGAATTCTTTTTGAAACGGCCTCTTCATAGGATATGCCAGTTACCCGCTCGATAATGAGCCCTATTACGGAATACATGAGGTTATTGTATTGAAATGATTCTCTAGGTTTGCATTCGGCACCAAGAAGTGGAAGAAGTTTTACCGCATCAATAGGAGAGAGTTTTGAGCGATCAGATAAATACCAAAGGGCATCATGACGAAAAATTCCTGTCCTATGCGCTGCTAGATCAAGGATTGTTATTTTTTTTGTAGAGTTTGGATCAGATAGTTGAAATTCAGGGACGTACTTATAAGCGGGATCATCCCATGATATTTTCCCCTCGCTTACTAATTGGCAAAGGATGTAGGTTGCAAAGGATTTTGATAGGGAACCTATTCCGACAGAAGTATCCTCTGCCATCGGTTTATCTTCAGCTAAATTTCGACTGCCATATCCCCGAGAAAAGATGACCTTTCCATCAACAATAAGCCCGATCTGTATCCCGGGAATGTTAAGTTTTTCGATAGTTGCATCTATATCTAAGTCAAATTCATTCATAGTATTTTGCTCTTCTTGGTAATAATAAAAAGTAGAGCAAACTTAATCCGCATCTCCGGTCATAGCTGCCGCTGCTGAAAAGCCTCCAGCAAGAATAAAGGCTAAAGAAAGAAGTCTATTCACTAATGCTTCCAATTTGACTGTTTTGAAGGAGTTTAGTAGAAGCTTTAAAAAAAAGCTAAATAAAAGCCGATTTAGAACTTTTGATTAGATGAAATTTCAAGAATTTGATACTTTCTTCGAAAGGAATGAAAGGTATAAGGTGAAGTATTACATTGCGACATCGCTTTCGAGAGCTGCAAGTCATAATCTAGTAAGAGATGCTTTGGAGTAGTTTGGCTATAAAATCTCTTACGATTGGACTTTGCACGGAAGTGTTAAATTGGTCAGCAAAAAGCGGTTGCAAGAAGTATCTATCCATGAACTAAATGGTGTTTCAGAAAGTGAATTTGTTGTGGTACTTCTTCCTGGAGGGAAGGGTACGCATCTTGAACTAGGATTTGCAATTGCTAAGGGGAAGAAAATTTTCCTTCATAGCGAAGATCCAACATTATTTGAGCTAGGTCCTCAGACTAATGCATTTTATCATCACCCAGATGTGATGTGCCTTACTTGTTCGTTTGATAATATAGCTTTTGAGATATATTCAATTTTTTCAACACCTGCAATTCTCACTTAATAACTTTGATTTTGCCTCTTCGCTCTTGGAAAAATCTGAAGCTTAAAAGGTGAGGATGGATTGTTTTTATTTAAGGAGAAATTACTGATGAGAACTTTATTGCTTGTCACGGCTCTAAAGCCTGGAGCGCTAGAAGGATATAAAAAGTTTGTTGCAGAAATTACTGGATTACGAAAAAAGGAGTATCGCGAGCTCTTACAACGTTATGGGTTAAAAACTGCTAAAGTTTGGATTGAAAACATATCTGGAAGAGACTGCGTAATAATTGTTCATGAAGCAGAAGATGATGCGCATGCACGTAGGAAAAGCTTTTCATCATCTACTCATCCCTTTGATCTTTGGTTTGGTGAGCAATTAAAGATGTATTACGAAAAATTTCCAGAACCTGCTCATTTATTATTTAAGTTTGACGCTAGTCATTAGCGTTTTGGGAGATTCACGGGTGGTGATGATTGAAGAGCAAGGTGCTTTATGAATGGAGGTTACCACCTCCATTGAGAATTCCTGCATAGGAGATAAGCCACTGCAAGGCCCCGTCTTTTTTTGTAAATCACGTTATTTCGAGCGAAGCGAGGGATCTCTTGAAAATGGTTCCTTAGCAAGTGTTATTAAGTTGCTCGGATCATCAAAATTTATCAATGAAGCTTTCGCATGGATTTTATCCATCATAAAATTTGCAAGGGTTTATTAAAAAGAAGATTCCTAAAGAGATGGAGGAGATGCAAAAATTCCCCCACGCAAAAAGCCGCTGCAAGGCCCCATCTTTTTTCTATCGCTCCTTGGTAAACCGGGAGGTTTACCTTCGTCACGCTAGGAAAAATCTGAAGCCTTGCAGCGGCTTTTTGCTGTGGGATAATTCCCAATGGAGGTGGAGAGAATCGAACTCTCGTCCTTAGCAAACTCTATAGTAATGACTACATGCTTAGCACTTTTCTTATAAGTCCTTTCTTGCTGTTAAGTGCAACACTTCAGAAAGTCCTCCTTCTCAAAATCTCGAGTCGCTAAACTTAGAAGTCCAGTTTAGCGGTCACACCAGGGTTAATGACGATAGTAGCAGCGCTCCTGGTCAGGCTCTAAAACTATCGGCGCTTAAAACGGGTTAGGTATTAAGCAGCGTTTAAAAGAGCTACGTCTTGGTTTGCACCAAGGGCAACTACTTTAGATTGCTTTTTTGCAATTGTGTTTTTACCGGCTTTTTTAGGAGGCCAACCGATACCCTCCGCATGCCACTAGTACTTCATTTCCAAGTCGAAACCAGTGCACCCCCAACTATGATTATACCAGATTTTTTATTTATTGTCACTCTTTTGGAGTGAGCATAACTTCTTAAAAATCAGTGATATACCCTTTAGGCTTTTAGTTGCCTATGTTGATGGTAGCACCATTTTAGCTTGAACTCCTATTAGAGAGCAAGTCTGAGGTTGAAAATAAAGGCTTTATCACTGATAAATTAGGGGTAAATGATTAGCTATATGAGAGAAATATGTTTGAGATTGAGCAAAAAGGTTTTCCAGAAAGAGAAGAAGAGGTTTTAGAATTTTGGAAAAGACAAGAAATTTTTCAAAAATCGCTGGAGAATAGAAAGGGCTGTGAGCTGTTTTCTTTTTATGATGGCCCTCCCTTTGCAACAGGACTTCCTCATTATGGCCACATATTAGCGGGAACGATTAAGGATGTCATTCCTAGATACCAGACGATGAAAGGACGTTTTGTGCCAAGGCGCTTTGGTTGGGATTGCCACGGTTTGCCGGTTGAGAATGAAATTGAAAAAGCAAAAGAACTTTCTGGAGCTGCTGCAATTGAGACTTTTGGCATGGCAAAATTTAATGAAGAGTGTAGATCGATTGTTCTTCGGTATTCAAAAGAGTGGGAATCGACAGTGAATCGGATGGGACGTTTTGTGGATTTTGCAAATACGTATCGGACGATGGATAAAGATTTTATGGAATCTGTTTGGTGGGTTTTTGGACAGCTTTGGGAAAAAGATCTTGTTTATCAAGGTTTTAAGGTAATGCCATTTTCTGCAAAGCTTGGGACGCCTCTTTCAAATTTTGAGGCGAATCTAAATTATCAAGATGTAGATGATCCTTCAGTTACGGTGAAATTTCCGCTCGAAGGGGAGGGAAATACAGCGCTCCTTATTTGGACGACGACTCCTTGGACGCTTACATCAAACTTAGCAGCAATTGTAAATGAGAAGCTCGATTACGTAAAGCTGCATGATAAAACGGCAAACAGCTATTACATTCTTGGGAAATCTAGGGTAGCTCACTACTTTAAAAATCTTGAGGAATATGAGATCGTAGAAACTTTTAAAGGATCGAAACTTGTTGGCAAAAGATACACTCCTCCCTTTAGTTATTTTTTAGAGGAGGCGAGTCCGAATGCTTTTACTGTGCTATCTGACGATTTTGTAGGAGAAGAAGATGGAACGGGGGTTGTACATGCAGCGCCAGCTTTTGGGGAATCTGATTTTTTTGTTTGCTTTAGAGAAAAAATCGACGTGATTTGCCCGATTGATCAAAATGGAAAATTTACAAAAGAAGTTCCTGAATATGAAGGACAATTTGTCAAAGATGCGGATAAGGAAATTATCAAAAAGTTGAAGGCAGAGGGGCGTATTTTTCATCATGGACAAATCCGTCATAGATATCCGTTTTGTTGGAGATCCGACACTCCGCTTATTTATAAAGCTGTCGAAACTTGGTTTGTATCTGTCGAAAAAATCAAAGACCTTGTTATTCAGGCAAATCAAGAAATCCATTGGGTGCCGGATCATTTGAAGGATGGACGCTTTGGAAAATGGCTTGAAAATGCAAGAGATTGGGCAATTAGTAGAAACAGGTACTGGGGAACACCCATTCCTCTTTGGCAAAGTGAAGATGGAGAGGTGCGAGCAATTAGTAGCGTTTCGCAGTTAGAAAAACTTACCGGAAGCAAGATCGATGATCTACATCGCCATTTTATTGACGATCTTACGTTTACGGAAAATGGAAAGACTTTTAAACGAGTGTCAGAAGTTTTTGATTGTTGGTTTGA
>DAOWHK010000077.1 GCA_030641465.1 Parachlamydiales bacterium
CATAAGCGCTCCAGCAGTTCCAACCGCAACAAATTTTTTCGTCCCGAGTGCGATGAGTTGCTCCATTTTTACAGCAAGAACTGGCGCTCCCAGACCAAAACCTCCAAGAACCCCCACCTTTTCATTTCCAGTAAGATATAAATTCGCAAAACCCTTTGATGGATGCAGCTCTAAATCCGCCTTTAGCAAATAATCCAAAGTACTTTGCTGATAACAAATCAAAACCATTTCCGGCGCTACAAAATCGATGAGATGTCCATGATTTTTTTTATATTCAATATATTTTTCTGCAGTGACAACAGGCACTTCGTGTCCAATAAGAGTTGTCATAACTAAAAACCCCAAAAATTTAATAATATTCAAAAAACCTCCATAAAAACTGATTGATAATACATTAATAACGAATTCATTTTCAATAAAAATTATTAATGATGAAAATGTTCAAATGAAGTAAACAGAAAATAAAAAGAAAATTTAAGGATATTTACTATGGCACGTTTTTTAAAATATTTTGCAGGATTTTTAGTTATCCTCTTTATTCTCTTAATCATTGGATGGAATATGGTTCCAAAAATCGTTTCCTCGAAACTTACAAAAGAGATGCAAGTCGAAGTGTCCATCGATGACATTGGACTCTCTCCTTGGTCCATTTCCGTACACAAACTCTCTGTTGACAATCCAAGTGGGTCCATTCTTCCTAAAGCTCTGACACTTGCAGAAATTGATGTTAATGTTCCTATGACACATTTTTTTAATAAAGAGATCGTTATTCCAACAATGACACTCGATGACATGTACCTCGCTCTCGAGTTTGAAGCTCCAAAAAGTAAAAAAGGGAATTGGACAACGATCATGCAAAACTTAAGTGATTCAAGTGGCCCATCAGAAAAATCGAAAGATGATGATCGATCAGTTTTGATCAAGCACTTAATCCTTACAAATGTTGATGTTGATCTCGCGTATAAATCTACAGGGCAAGTGAGAAAACTAAAGCCTATTGCTAGAATTGATCTTTATAATATTAGCAGTAAAGGAGGCATTCCTACGGCACAGATCATGAATATTGTGATGAGTGAGGTGTTAAGAAACATCTTTTCTGCAGAAAATCTACAAAATATGCTCCAAGATATCATCAAACCTGATCCAAATCAGTACCTTGATAAACTTAAAAGTTTGTTTGATCGAGAAACATTTGTAGAAGGTGATCTTGAAACAGATGATGTAGCCTAAAAAATGGTAGAAATTTACCTAATTCGTCATGGAGAGACAGAGTGGACAAAAAGCCGGCAACATACAGGTCTTACAGACATCACGCTTACAGAAAATGGTAGATCCCAAGCAAAAGCCTTAGCAAGGCGAACAAAAAAACTCCATTTTGACAAAATCTATGTCAGCCCCTTAAAGCGCGCATTTGATACCTGCGCGCTTTGCGGTTATCAAGACGTAGCAGAGGTCAGTAATCATTTACTTGAGTGGGACTATGGAGACTTTGAAGGAAAAATGTCTTCGGAAATTCACAAAAAAAATCCAAACTGGAATATTTTTATCGATGGCGCGCCAAATGGCGAATCAACAGATGATGTCACAAAACGAGTGGATCACTTTCTAGGAGAAATAAAAAAACAAAAAGGGACAGTAGCTCTATTTTCAAGCGGTCATATTTCAAGAGCGATAGCTGCGAGATGGCTTGAAATGCCGATCAGCTTTGGAAAATCTCTCATATTATCTACAGCCTCGCTATCACTCCTCTCCCATGAGCACAACAATCCCGCAATCAAACTGTGGAACGACACAAGTCATCTTCTTCCACAAAATTAAAGAAGACCCCTACAACACCGGAATATTACTATAAAAATAAATTAATTAATTATACAATTAAGTTATTAAGCTTTTAATAAAGGTTGTTATGGAGTCGAAAGATTATAAACAAAAAAGAATTAAGGTATTAAAACAAGATCTTGGGTATTTAAAGGAAGACTGGAGAGCCCTGCTCAAAGAATCTACAAAAGCCTCCGACCCTACATTTCTTAAAAAAGTGGCCCGCGACATCAAGCTTCTCGATCAAGAAGCCCAATCTGAAGAGTCCGCTAAGGCCTGCCCAGATGAGGCTCATATGATTCATTACCTTCTATCAACTCCTTGGGGCGCCCCTTTTGTAGGAGAAAAGACACTTTTGGAAGCTGCCGAGGATTTTGAAAAGCACCCCTCTACTGATGGAGCTTTAAATCACTTAATGAAAGACTTTTCAAACTACGGAAAAAAATTTGACTTTCAGCTCTTTAGGATTTTTGAAGACATTTCTGAAGATCTTGAAAAGAAATGATTTTAGAAAGAGTCTCTTTAGATACAGCGCCATAGCGTAGAATACGGACGACATCTCCGCTTAAATCAATCACGGTGGAAGGTTTTCCTGGAAGAATTTTTCCACCTACTACTCCGTCAATAGACGGGCCAAATGTATGGATAATTTCTTGACTCGATTTTAATTCTTTTTGCCCGGATAGGTTAGCGGATGTAAGGACAATTGGAGCTCCTGATTGCACGACTAATCCTGTTGAAACCTCGCTATCTGGCATTCTCACTCCAACTGTCGACTTCCCCCCTGTAATCAAATCTGAAATAGAGGGCTTTTTTTGAAAAACAAGGGTAAAAGGTCCCGGAAAAAAAAGAGGGATAATAGGTATTATTTTTGATGGAATTTCTGCGATCTGATAAAGCTCATCGAAAGAGGATATCTGAACTGGAAGGGATTTTGATCCTTCTCTTTTTTTAATCTCAAAAATTTTTTCTACAGCTTTAGGGTGCTCAATAGAGGCCCCAATACCGTAAACTGTATCTGTAGGGAAGACAATTACTCCCCCATTTTTAAGTAATTCACCTCCTTGCTCAATCGTTATCATCTTCATAGTTAAATAGGATTGCTTATTAAATGATAAAAAACAATAATCGACTTTTTTTGAGGAACTATGAAAAAAACAGCTACAATTCTACTTGTTTATGGATCTCTAATAATATTAGGGGGCTTAAGAGCTTATTTAGTAAAGGGAAGTGTTATATCGATCATTATGGCAAGCACTTTTGGAGCTCTTATTCTTCTAGGAAGCGCTCTATCTTATAAAAAACGTATTTTTGGAGCCTACTTCGGTCTTATTCTTACCCTTTTATTAGACGCTGTTTTTTCCTATAGGTTCATTTCCTCGATGAAATTCATGCCGGCTGGAATGCTAATGGTACTAAGCACATTAACACTCCTACTTCTTACAAAAACGACAAGGGAAGAAAAAAGTGAATTAAAGTCTTTTTAATACAGCATCCC
>DAOWHK010000049.1 GCA_030641465.1 Parachlamydiales bacterium
CATCTCCCCATTCCTGCCTATGATATTGTAATTAAAGCATCTCATGCCTTTAATCTTTTAGAAGCACGAGGGGTACTATCTACTACAGAGCGAACAGGTTATATTTCTCGCATTCGTGATCTTTCAAGACTAATCGCAAAAGAGTACATTGCCATGCGAAAAGATCAAGGATTTCCTCTTCTAAAAAGCTCCCTCAAAAAACCAAAGCCATCTCTACCACCTTCTGAAATCCCTCATGATTTTGACCCAAATAAAGCGGAAGATTTCCTTTTAGAAATTGGTTCTGAAGAACTACCGGCAACATTTGTCCAATCAGGTTTAGATGAGCTGCAAAAACACATGAAACTACTGCTCAAAGAAGAAGGTCTTTCGTATCAGTCTATAGAAATCTTTGGGACACCTAGAAGACTTGCAATTATCATTCGAAATCTTTCTCATGGAACCCAAGTTCAGACCATTTTAAAGAAGGGCCCAAGCGTCACGTCCGCATTTGATGCAGAAGGCAATCCAACAAAACAAGGCTCTGGATTTTTAAAATCGATTGGGGAAAAAGATTGTAACCTTGAAAACATCAAAAGCCGCAAAATTCCAAATCTTGAAATAGTAGAAATTAAAGGGGTTAGCTATCTGCATGCAACCTTAAAAATTCAAGAAAAATCTACAGTATGTATTTTCCAAAAAGCTCTTCCTAAACTTATCTTAAAGTTGCATTTCCCAAAAAAAATGCGCTGGTCTGACCTAGACATTTCCTATGCACGCCCCCTTTCATGGTGCGTCGCCCTTTTTGGAGATCAAGTCATCCCCTTTGAAATAGGTGGTATTACTTCTTCTAATATGTCCCGTGGCCATGCGCAGCGAGATCCCGCACCTATTAAAATTACAAACCCCTCAAGTTATGTTTCCCAGTTAAAAGACCACTTTGTGCTAGTCGATATTAAAGAGAGAAAACAAACGATCTTAAAACAACTTGATGCCATTGAAAAAAAAATCTCCTGCACAGCTCTCCAAAAAGACGTAGTAATAAATCAAGTGTTACACCTCTCTGAGTTTCCAGAGCTTGTTGACTGTGACTTTGAAGAAAAATACCTCTTTGCACCAAAAGAGGTGCTGATTTCTGAAATGGTGCACCATCAAAAATATTTTCCCCTGATAAATAACGAGGGAAAACTAATAAACAAGTTTATCATTACAGCAGATAACAAAGTGACAGAGGAAATTCTTAAGGGAAATCAAAAAGTACTTTCTGCAAGACTTGCAGATGGAGCTTTTCTCTATGAAATTGATCTTAAACGCCCCTTAGACTCTTTTAATGAAATGCTAAAAGAAATTGTCTTCCAGAAAAAACTAGGTTCCCTTTTTGACAAAGTAATAAAAATCGCTAAATTTGCAGAGCTCCTCTCAATTGAGCTCAAGTTTGGAGATCTTAAAAAAATTGCAAGATCCGCCCTTCTTTGTAAAGCTGATTTGGCAACAGCTCTTGTTGGAGAATTTCCTGAGCTTCAAGGAACTGTTGGTAAGTACTATGCTACGGCTCAAAAAGAAGAAGCAGAAGTCGGAATGGCAATTGAAGAGCACTATCTACCTAAATCAGAAAAAGGGGTCCTTCCAAAAACAGAAACAGGGATCATTTTGAGCCTTGCGGATAAACTCGATAATCTCCTTTCCTATTTTTCGATTGGCTTATTACCCACCTCTTCGAGTGATCCTTACGCACTTCGGCGGCAAACGATTGGAATTCTCAAAATAATCATCGATAATCGATTTAGCATCAATCTTGCTAAAATTTTCGAAAAAGGATGCACTTTTTCCTCCGCAAATAACCCAGCTATCATTCCAGAAATTATCCTCTTTATTCGCTCTCGATTAAAAAACGTCTTAGAAACCTATGGCTTTAATAAAGATGAAATTGAAGCGAGCCTTTCCGCGACACTTACGAGTCCCTATGATGAATATTGCAAAGTAAAAGCACTCCATGAATTTAGAAAAAGCAATCAAAATTTTGATAAACTTAAAGAGGTATATAAGAGAGCAAAAGGGCAAGCAAGTCCTGCATCTCCAAAAACCTTAAATCCTTCTCTTTTCAAAACCCCAGAAGAGAAGAATTTATACAGTCAAATGGTCGACATGAAAAAAGAGTGGGATCAATCGATTGAGCAAAAGAACTATCATGCAAGCTTTACACTTCTTGCTAAATTACAAGAGCCGCTTGCAAATCTTTTTGACAATGTAAAAATACTCGCTGATGATGAAGAAATCAAAAATAATAGGATTGCACTACTAAGCCATGTCTTAGCGCATTTTACTCCCCTTTGCGATTTTGATAAGATTCAGCTGTCATAGAAAAAAGAACGTGCTGCGATAACTCATGATCCAGAGGCAGTTTGGGATTCCTAAAATCGCTCTTCTTTGTCATACCAAGTTTTTGCATAAGCTTTTGGCTGCGTGAGTCTGTTTAGAAAGTCATTGTTTTATCGAAAAATTTCATGAAATTTTCTTTTTTTTTAATGAATTTTTGACATAAAGACCCCGATTGAACTAAAATTCCTCCCTAAAACACCGCAGGAATCCCATTATGGCAGCCGTTTCTATAGCATCTCACTCTTCTAATCCACCGCCTTCACTACCCCAACTTAGGGCATATACTCATCTTCAACTTATCTACATTACGGACCATTTTGAAGCCGTTGCAGCAATGGTTGGTGGAACAGCGATTGGAACCCTCTATCGGTGCGCCCAAGATAGCTCGACCTGGTTTGGGAAAGTTGGAAACGATTTAAACTTCGAACAAGACGACCCCAACTCTTGGCGCTCACGAACAAAAAAAGGGATGAACGGCGATGCGATCCGTGAAAAGGTGGGGAGTGATTTTTATGCGGTATGGGGCCGGGGGGCTTTTTTGGTTCCCGAGACCGGTCTTTCCGAGCAGCCGATGCTGGACCCCTACAGCCGAGAGCATTTTCTTGCACAACATTGGCATGGGCAAGGGATCACCGACTGTCTTCGGGTCATGGCCCGCTTTGTAGATGGGTACAAAAACTTTAGCGAAGCACAAACCCTCGATGGAGGGGCTCCAACCTCTCTTCTCGACTTTATCAAAACCCATCACCGCCCACCAATGTCCCTTATCACCGATGATGGTCGAGAGGTTCCCTTAAGAGGGTTTGTGGAGATGTGCGCAGTAGGAAGGGCCCTTGCCGATACCGATATGTTTGGAGGGACAGGAAAAAATGCTGGCTTTAAATGGATCACCGATGAAACGGGAACCATTGTTGCAGCTCAAACGGTGAAAATCGATCCTGGATGCGTGTTTGAGTGCGCTGTCCAAAGGGAAAACACACCGAGCATGAACACCGTCTATAACATGCTCCATCGTTTAGGGTGCTCGCGATACTGGTTTAGCGAC
>DAOWHK010000179.1 GCA_030641465.1 Parachlamydiales bacterium
CATAATAATCTTCCTTGCATGGATAACGATGATTTAAGACGGGGAAAACCAACACTTCATAAAGTATATAATGAAGGCCACGCAGTACTTACTGGGGATTATCTTCTTACCTACGCATTTGAAGTTCTAGGAAATGCAAAACACCTTACTTCAGATCAAAAAATCAAGTGTATCAACCTTCTTGCAAAAAGAGCGGGAGGAGATGGTGTCATTGGGGGGCAAGTCATTGATATACATAGCACAAACAAGCAGCTGCAATGGGACCTTCTAGAAGAGATGCACTTAAAAAAAACTGCATCTTTGATTTCTTTATCGCTTGAAGTTGGAGGAATTATCGCAGGCGCATCCGAAACGGATCTTGAATTATTAAAAACTTGCGGCAATCATTTAGGTCTTGCTTTTCAAATTGTTGATGATCTCCTTGATAACACTGCATCCATTGAAGAACTCGGAAAGCCAATTGGATCTGATATAATCAATGGAAAAACAACTGTCACCTCTTTGCTATCCCCAATGCAAGCCAAAAACCATGCACAGGCCCTTCTAGAAAGAGCAAAAATTACCTTATCTTCTCTTACACACTCCTCAACAGCCCTTGAACTCCTCATTACTGAGACGGTCGCTCGCAAGAGTTAATGTTGCATCTTTATTTGAAAAAAGATAATTTAATAAGTGCTATGAAAAATAATCGCACCCTATATGCATTTAATAAACGCCTTTTTGATATCGCATTTAGTCTATGCGTGCTTATCTGTGGTGCTCCGGTCTTTCTTCTCATCGCATTGCTTATTAAATGCACCTCAAAAGGTCCATTCTTATACGTAGGTAGGCGTATGGGGAAAAACTTTAAAGTCATTCATTCTTTAAAATTTCGAACGATGCACATTGATGCAGATCAACGACTAAAAAAACTTCTTTTAGAAAATGAAACTCTGCTGAAGGAATGGAACCAATTTCAAAAACTTCGAATGGACCCTCGAATCACATCCATTGGAAAATTCTTGCGAAAAACCTCTCTTGATGAACTTCCCGGATTTTTTAATGTACTAGTTGGCGATTTAAGCGTAGTAGGTCCTAGACCATACTTTCTAATCGAGTCCAAAAATCATATTATGAATAACAAGAATTCCTTAGGAGTTCATGCTCATAAAATTCTTTCCGTAAAACCTGGTATTACAGGACTTTGGCAGGTCTCTGGTAGAAATAATTTATCTTTTAAAAAAAGGTTAATTCTTGATACCTACTACATCAAAAGACGTTCATTAAGATACGATATCTATATCATCCTTAAGACACTCCCTGTGTTCTTTTTTTCTAAAGGAGCCTTTTAGTGCAAACCGTTTTTGTTACAGGAGGTGCTGGATATATTGGAAGCCATGTGTGTAAAAAGCTTAAAGAGCAGGGCTACCTTCCAATTGCCTATGATAATTTATCATCTGGAAAGGAGAGTTTTGTTAAATGGGGTCCATTTGTCAAAGGAGATATCGGTGACAAACATGCTGCAAGCACAGCATTCACGACCTATAAACCCATAGCGGTCATTCACTTAGCAGCCTTCACAAATATGAGGGAGTCTCTAGAGCGCCCTACAAGTTACTATGAAAACAATGTGGGAAAAACAATTACCCTTCTTGATTGCATGCTAGAGCATAAAATTCCCCATTGCATTTTTTCTAGCAGCTGCTCTGTGTATGGAACTCCTCAAAAACTTCCTCTAGCAGAAACGCACAGATTAGACCCTCAAACACCTTATTGTAGCTCAAAATATCTTGTGGAGCATATTTTACAAAACTTAAGCAAAAAACGCCCCTTAAACTACGCATCATTAAGATATTTTAATGCAGCAGGATCTGATCACAGCAACGCTATCGGCGAAAACCACTCGCCAGAAACCCATATCATCCCTTTAGTCATTCAAGCAGCAATCAATAACAAAAAAGCCTTACCCATCTTTGGAAGTGACCATGCTACACCTGACGGAACAACAGTGCGGGATTTTATTCACGTAACAGATCTTGCTGCAGCTCATGTTAAAGCACTAAAATATCTCGTCAAAAACAAAGAAAATATTGAGCTTAATTTAGGTTCTGGCAAAGGGGTATCCATTCTCGATATCATCCACGCTGTCGAAAAAATTTCTAAGAAAAAATTTCCCTATCATTTTGAGCAAAAATATCAATATGATCCCCCTATTTTAATTGCAGACTATCAAAAAGCAAAAAAACTATTAAATTGGGAGCCAAAAAATTCAGATCTTGAAACAATTATCAAAACAGCTTATCACTACCAACTGAAATTATTAACTATCGATGAATAAAATCCCCCTTTCCCTATTTTTTTTTATAGCACTTATTTTTGCAGTCCTTGCTGCCTCTTTTTTTCCTACGTGGCGATGCTCCCCCTTTGCTCCACTTATTCCCCTCGTTCTTGCCCGTTATTCTCTTGCAAAATCCCTTTGGGCCGCTCTCTTTATTGGGCTATGTATGGATTTAATCACTTCTTCTGCGCCCTTTGGCCTCTACAGTTTATGTTTCACTCTTACAAGTGCATTTCTCTATAAACATAGAAGACATTTTTTTATTGATAAAGCCATTGGTCTCCCCTCCTTTACTTTTTTCGGATCGCTTCTCTCTACTTGCATCTTCCTTCTACTACTTGCATTATTTGGCGCGCCCATTCCCATCACAAAACAAAGTATCCTAGCAGATTTTTTTCTCATGCCAGCTCTTGATGGAATATACGCTTTTTTATGGTTTAATTGTCCCGTAATTGCCTATAATTACATCAAAAAACACAAACCTCATCTTCAAATCTACAAAAAAATATGCAAACGCCATGCAACCTGAATTTTCAAAATATACAAAAATCGCTACCCAAGCAGCCCTTGCTGCGGGGGAAGTTTTACGAGAATCTTACGGTAAACAGCATACAATTACGGAAAAAGAGGGGCATTATAATTTAGTAACGGATAGTGATTTTGCTTCGGAAAAACTTATCCTTTCTATGATTCGAAAGGAATTTCCAGAGCATCAATTTATCGCTGAAGAAAGTGGCGCATCAGCCGAGGGAAATAGCCCATTTCAGTGGATCATTGACCCTCTAGATGGCACCGTTAATTTTGCCCGTAACCTTCCAGTATTTGCTGTAAGCATCGCCCTCGCAAAACAAGGCGAGGTAATCTTAGGAGTGATCTATCAACCACTTCTTCGTGAGCTTTTTGTTGCGGAAAAAGGAAAAGGCGCGTTTCTAAACAATACTCCCCTCAAAGTGACTGAGACAAAAACCTTTGACACGGCAATTTTAGCAACAGGATTCCCGTATAATGTCAAAGATAATCCAGGCAAATGTATCGACCAATTTACACATTTTATTGAGCAAGGTCTTCCCCTCCGCCGCATGGGATCTGCAGCTCTAGATCTTGCATATGTTGCAGCCGGAAGATACGATGCTTTTTGGGAAGTTTTTCTTAGCCCTTGGGACTACGCTGCAGGAGCGCTATTAGTGCAAGAAGCTTGTGGCCTATGCTCAAGATTTGATGGAACCCCTTTGAATCTTAGTTCTGGTCCCATTCTTGCATCAAATACACATTTACACAGTACAATGATTAAAAATTTAAGAGCCATATGATTATAGACGGAAAACAAATCGCAAAAACAATCCGAGAAGAAATTAAGCGCTGCATTCAACCGCAAGCAATCAGAAAGCCAGGTCTTGCCTTCCTCATCATTGGAAACGACCCAGGATCTAGAACTTATGTTCAGATGAAAAAAAAAGCGTGTGAAGACGTAGGATTTTATTCAGAAACTCTGGAATTTAACGAAAACGTCAAAGAAAACGAGCTACTTGAAGAAATCAAGCGTCTATCCCTTGATAAAACAATCGATGGAATCTTAGTGCAGCAGCCCCTTCCCAAACACATCTCCCCCATAAATATCATCATGGCAGTACCTCCGGAAAAAGATGTTGATGGATTTCATCCAATAAATATTGGAAAAATGCTTCTTGGTATTCCAGGAGGGTTTCACTCCTGCACCCCTCTTGGCATTATGACGCTTTTAGAAAAATCAAATATTGATGTTTCCGGTAAACATGCTGTAATCCTTGGTAGAAGTAATATTGTAGGAAAACCCCTTGCAGCTCTTCTCATGCAAAAATCAAAACATGCAAATGCCACAGTTACCATTGCGCATAGTGGAACAAAGAATTTAAAAGAGCTCACAAAAACTGCCGATATTCTCATTGCAGCAATTGGAAAAACGGAATTTGTTACAGCTGATATGGTAAAAAAAGGGGCCGTTGTAATCGATGTGGGTATTAATCGCACAGAAAACAACACCCTCGTTGGCGACGTAGATTTTGCAAATGTTTTCCCTATTGCATCCCACATTACTAAAGTTCCAGGAGGTATCGGGCCCATGACCATTGCAATGCTTCTATCAAACACACTTCTTAGTTATCAAAGATGCACCGGGCAATAATCCTATTTTTATTTCTTACAGGATGTCAGGAAAAACAGGTGATTACACATTTCTATGGAATCGCAATGGAAATGCCCTACCACATTCAAGTAGGATCCTCTCTTAGTAAACGTCAAGAATTAAAAGTCATGAGTATCATTCAAAGCTCCTTTTTGTTTGTAGATAATACATTTAATCATCGCAATCCAAATTCAGAACTCTCTTTACTCAACAGCCAAAAAGCAAATGAGCCCTTCAAGCTCTCTCCTGATCTCGAGCATCTTCTTCTTCTTACTGATCAAGTTGTAAAAATGACAGAGGGTCGTTTTGACCCAACCTACGGCACTGTCATAAAACATTGGAAAAAAGCATTAATTGATGGGCAGATGCCCTTTATCCAAAAGCAAAAACTTGGCTGGAATCAAGTCATTATAGAAAGCCATACCCTTACAAAACTTAGTGGGGACATTTTTTTTGACCTCGATGGAATAGCAAAAGGAATGAGTATTGACCATCTGGTGCTTGAGCTTCAAAACGGAGGATTTCCTAATGTATATGTAGAATGGGCAGGAGAAATTAAAGTTTCTGGAAAACATCCACATGGCAGATGTTGGAATGCACAACTTCCACAAAAAAATCTCCTCTTATTACAAAATGAAGCCTTAGCATCTAGCGGAAATCAACTGCAGCAAAAAACGCTCGAAAATAACACAACCTACACGCATATCATTAACCCAAAAACGCGCCTTGCCTTAGAAGTGAATGGCCACTCCATTTCTAATGTAACTGTCAAAGCTCCAAGCTGCGCTATTGCTGATGGATTAGCTACAGGTGGAATGCTTTTTTCTTCGATCGATGCAGCAGAAAAATGGGCAAAGAAGATTCATGACAATTATCCGGGCATCCAAATTTTTTTTTCCTGCTCAAACAACCCTTGAGCAATCCCTGATTAACTCCGTTGTTTCCACTTCAGCTCCTTTTTGAAAAAAAATCTTTTTTCGCAAACCGCTAACTATAAGTAGTTAGCTTGTTGCTCCAAAAATAATTTTTTTTTCAAAAATCCATCTAAAGTTAAAATTTCGGAATTAATCAGAGATTCCTTGACATTATCTTTAAAGAACGCTAAAAAATAACAATAATTATTTTTTGAAAAAGGAATAGAAATGATCTCTATAACTTCATTATTTTTTACAGTTCTCTTTTTGACATCAACGGTAAGCGTATACCTTGCCTACCAATCAAACATAGATATGCCACAAATCGAAACCTCTTTTTTAGAAGAAGAAAAGGAGGAGCAAGACGAAAATTTAAAGAAGCTCTGATACTATTTCGATCATTTTTAGCTGCTTATCCACCGATATTGTTTTTTCTGAAAGAATTTCTATCAAGCGATTTTCCAAAATGGAATCTCCTGGGTGCGTAGCCTCCCACTCCATGACAGCGTTATCCCGCTCTATTAATAATTCTACAATCTGCGGAAAAAAAAGACGCATCATAGCACTTATCCATTGATTTGCAGGAAAAGAAGGATAAGCGTGATCAATTTTTATTAAGTCTATCATTTGCGCAGTGTCTTTAGCAGAGTACCAGGTTTCCCCGGTTACCCACTGATTTGTTGTAAAAAGCCGGATAGCCTTCCCTTTTTCATTCATGGAAATGGCAATGATATGTGCATAAGAATCGCTAGGTGCCGAGGAAACACCTAAAACGCTCTTAGGCATTCCGTCTCTTCGTAAAAAGACATGAAAATGTCCGTGCTCACCTTCTCTATGCTGATGATAATAATACTGACAACCATGTTCATGATCAATGATATCATCACTTGGATAGTGCGCAAATTTATCTAAAGGTAAAGAGCTGCAAGTCACCTCCTTTGCAACATCTGTCCCCGTTTTATCTAGAACCTCTTCCCACATTAGAACCTCTTCTGCAGCAAGTTGCATATCAAGTAGTCTTTCTTTGGAAAGCTGAGATAGTGCGCGATATAGCGCATTTTCCTCACCGAGGGCAGGCGAGTAAGCCTCCTTATTAACAGCGGAATTCTTTGAATAAAACAAAAAAAATAGAGTCGAGGTTGCAAGTAGGAGAATTGCAAGAATACACCGCTGATTTTTCACATAAACCCCTGTTTGCTATTATAAGGCCTAATGCCTTACACTTGTCATAAAACCTATTAGTAAGAAAAAATTGATTTTGAAAAAAGAAAAAAATACAGATTCCTATTCTGGAAGCATTCATATGCACCCTCGAGGGTTTGGTTTTGTCACCGTAAATGATAAAACCTTTACTCAAGATGTTTTTATACCCAAACATTTAACAAAAGGCGCTATGCATGGAGATCTTGTGGAAATCTCTACATCTCCAAGTGTCAAAAAAAATAAAGGGCCAGAAGGCGCTGTTCTATTTGTCATAGAACGAGCGCAAAAAGAGCTTATTGGAACAATTGTCTCCATAGAAAAAAATAAAAACATCATACTATACGTACATTCACTCGGTCCAAAAAGAAAAGTACGAATGGATCTAGAGCAAACTGATGCCTATCAAATTGCAGACCGCATTATCATGGAAATTCTAGATTGGGGCGACGAAGAAAAACCTCTTCTTTGCGCACCTTTGACTAATATGGGCTCGATTAATAAGCCTTCCTCCGACATTCCTGCAGCAATTAAAGAATTTAATCTCCGATGCGAATTTTCAAAAAACATTCTTAAAGAAGCGAAATCTTTTGGGAAAAAAGTCACACGTAAAGAGAGATCTGAAAGAGAAGATTTTACAAAGCTTGAATGCTTTACAATTGACCCAGACACCGCCAAAGATTTTGATGATGCCCTATCTATTATAAAAGAAGAAAATGGCCACTATACACTCGGCGTACATATTGCGGATGTTTCTCATTATGTAACACCTGGATCTTCACTTGATGAAGAAGCTAGAAAAAGGTGTAACTCCACCTATCTTCCTGGGACTTGCGTTCCAATGCTTCCGGAAATGCTCTCTAATCACCTCTGTAGCCTCAAAGAAAAAGTAGTTAGGCTTTGTATCTCTGTAATAATAAATTTTGATAGCGAAGGTAATCTTTTACACTATGCAATAAAGCGCGGATCCATCTACAGCCAAAAGCGTTTTACCTACAGCGAGGCAAAACAAGTTTTGGATGGAAAAGTAAAAAGCAAACATCATGATTCGTTGCAAAAAATGGCAGAACTTTGTCTTTTACTCAAAAAAAAGAGAGCTGAAAGAGGTTGTATTGATCTTGCACTGCCAGAAGTATCTTTCCAAATAGATGCAAGTGGAATCCCCCGAGATTATAAGATTGTAGAATATGACATTACACATCAACTCGTTGAAGAATTCATGCTCAAGGCAAATGAAATTGTTGCCTCAGAATTGATAAAAAAAGGAAAAGGAGCAATTTTTCGAATACACGAGCATCCAGCAAATGATAACTTAAATGAATTCTATGCACTAGTTCGAACCTTTGGCTTTTCTCTTCCAGCAAGTCCCAAAACAGAAGATCTGCAAAAACTCTTTGCGCAAGCAAAAGGCGGTCCTTATGAGCAACAAGTATCTGTTGCCTTTGTGCGTAGTATGAAGCTCGCGGTCTATTCCGATCAAAATGTTGGTCATTACGGCCTTTCTCTAGAAAATTACTGCCATTTTACAAGCCCTATTCGAAGATATACCGACTTAATTATTCACCGTCTACTTTTTGACAAACAAGAAGACCTCAATCTGACACAAATTGCTACAGAGTGCTCGGATCAAGAAAGAGTCTCATTTCGCGCAGAGTCAAGTGTATTACACTTAAAAAAGTTAAGGTACTTTAACGAGATACATAAGAAAAATCCTAATAATAAATACATTGGTACGCTTACCCGCATAAAACCTTTTGGACTATTTTTTGAACTGACTCCTATCCAGCTAGAAGGGTTTATTCACATCTCGGAGATCGGAAAAGATTACTTTGAATATCTTGAAAAAACGCAAACTCTTCAAGGCAGATCTACAGGAAAAAAATTCCGACTCGGTGATAGGATCGAAGTAACTCTTGAAAAAATTGACCTCATATTTCAAACAAGTGAGTGGAATCTTGTCATTGAGCCTTCCCAAAAATACCGAAAGAAAAAATGAATTATTTTACTAACAAATTTTAAAGAGCAGCCTCATTATGAGAAAATATTTTGTTACAGGACTTGTCATCTTATTACCCCTTGCTGTAACGATTGCAATCGTCGTATTTATTGTAAACTTTCTAACGCAACCATTTATCGGACTTGTTTCCAATTTTATTCAAGAATTTGAAATATTAAAACACGGGTTCCTCTTTCTATCCCCTCAGCAAGTCATTCGCTATGGCAGCCAATTACTTATTCTTTTTTGCTTATTTCTTTTTACTGTTAGCTTAGGAATGATTGCTCGTTGGTTTTTCTTTAAAACGCTGCTTAATCTTAGTGATAAGATCCTGCATCGAATTCCCGTTGTAAATAAGGTCTATAAAACGACTCAAGAAATCATTAAAACTATTTTTGTTTCAGACAAAAACTCCTTTAAACAAGTGGTTATGGTTCCCTTTCCAAGAGTTGGAACTTACGTTGTAGGAATCATTTCAAGAGATGCTCCTTTGATGTGCGAGGAAGCAGTGCAAGAAAAAATGGTCTCTGTACTTGTCCCAACAACGCCTAATCCAACAACTGGTTTTTTAATGATGTTCAAGAAATCTGAAATTCACTACATCGACATGAAACCAGAAGAGGCAATCAAATATATCGTTTCTTGTGGAGTCATTACTCCCGATCATCCAATTATTGAAGAGACGGCAAAGGAGTTATGAGAAAATATTTTGCAACTGGCCTTATTATTCTGCTTCCAATTGCAATCACAATCGCAGTCCTTGTATTTTTCATCAATATTCTCACAGAACCCTTTGTTGGAACCTTAGAAAAAATCATCAATAATCTCCTTGGACAAGAGATCCAAAATCTAGAAAATCATCACACTTTACTCTTATTTTTTAGCAAACTTCTTAGCCTCATTTTCCTATTTTTCCTTACAATTACTCTTGGATATCTAGGACGTAAATTGTTTTTCTCCTGGTTCCTTAAGAAAATTAATATACTTTTCACAAAGATTCCAGTTGTAAAATCCATTTATTCTGCCACTCGAGATATCTCAAAAATTTTCCTAAAAAATGATAAACGCTTCTTTAAAAAATCAGTTCTTGTTCCTTTCCCTCATAACAAATCTCTAGCTTTAGGATTAAGTACCGGCATCGTTCCACAAGCCATCCAAAAAGAACTAGATTATAAACTTGAAGCTGTCTTTATACCTACATCTCCACATCCAATTTCTGGATTTTTAACCCTGCTAAATCAAAAGGATGTGAAAGAAATTGATCTTTCAACAGAAGAGCTTTTTAAAATCGTGATCTCCTGTGGCATGTATGATCCCTCGGAATTAAGGAAAGATGATACAAGAGAATAAACAGCTTAAAATCACTATCTTTCAAGTAAAAAATACCAATACCAAACTTGAAAGAATTTGCCAAACAGCACTAGAATTTTTTGAAAAAAAAGAGCCCCTGCTCATTAAAGCCCCAGATGTAAAGTCCTTAGAGTTTATTGATCAGCTTCTCTGGCGTTTTCCAATAGACAGCTTTCTTCCTCATATCATCAAAGACACAAGCTGCAAAGATTATATTGTCATCACAACCTCTAGTGAAAATCCAAATAATGCAAGTGCTATTTTTAACCTGACAAAAGACCCTATAGATCTATCTAAACATTCTTTTAAGAGAGTCTTTGAGTTTGAAGACCTTAGCAACAAAGAGAAAGTTGAATCTGCAAAAAATCGCTTTGATCATTATAAGTCGAAAGGTTACACCATCATTGCATATTAAGACTTGAAACTTAGACTGCAGCATTCTATAATACGGGGCAAACTTATGTTTTGAATATCTCTAACGGATGTCAAAACAAATCCTACAGCGTAAAAATAATTTCAAGGATGAATATTATGGTCAGAATTAGCAAAAAGGATCGCCTAAAAAACAGTCCACGTAAACCGAAATACCCCTCTCCAAAAACAGGGGCACTTAAAGATAATTTACCAAAGGGCTTCAAAGAACACGAAAATGCATTATCTGCAGTTCAAGAGATCTATGTTGCAAAAGTCAAATAATTAAGTAAGAGAAAATCAATGTCTAGACACCCAAGTTATGGTAAATCAGGAAAATCTGCAAAAAAAAGAAACGTACTCAAACGTTTTGAGCGAATTGATATATTAAAAGAGTCAGGTCGATGGAAAGAAGGGGAAGATAAAAAAGTCACCGGTCTTCCAAAGACTAAAGCAAAAAATTAGCTCCTTGAATATTCATTGTGATTTAACAGGTTCCCCGTTTCAACTTTCAAAAGATGAAATAACAAAAGTCACAAGATTCATCCTGGAATTTAAGACAGTGCAGTGTGACGAAGTCTCATTGCACTTTGTCGATAAAGTCAAAATCGCTAAACTTCACGAAAAATATTTTAACGACGAATCCGTCACAGACTGCATTTCTTTTCCCATGGATAACCCAGCCTCTACAAAGGAAATGTATTCAATTCTAGGAGAAATTTTTATTTGCCCAAGCGTTGCAATCGACTACTGCCGTGAACATAAATTAGATCCATCAAAGGAGCTTACTTTATATATTGTCCACGGTCTTCTACATCTTCTAGGATACGATGATATTGACGAGAAAGACAGGCAGCTGATGCGCCTAGAAGAAGATCGAGTAATGATGGCTATTGAAAAAAATCATTTACTCCTTAAAATAGGCTTACCATCAACTAGTATTAGTTAAACAATGCCCCTAGAGTACATTTTCTTTCCCATCATCTTCCTTTTAGGATCAAGCTCACTTGTTTTGATGACAAAATCCCTTCAAACTTTGGGACGAATTCAAACAAAAAAAGAGTTCAATAAGCGCTCAAAACTGTATTTTTTCTATTTTTTATTAAAACGTCTGTTTCCAAAAGATAAATGGGACAATCTTTTTTTTCTGATTAGCTACACCAAACACATCCTTAGAGTTTTTTATGCAACTACTGCTTTTTTATTTTTAATTCGCACTTTTCAGCATGAAAAAATCACCGACGACCCTCACACTCCTTACACTTTTTCCTGGCTAATCCTCTTTATTGTCATCATCACAGCTGTAGCCCTTTTTCTAGATTTTATAATGAAGCTTGCAGCTACCTATAGACCCACTTTTTTTCTGCGCATTTCAACTCCTCTTGCAAGTTTTTTTCTCCTTCTATTTTCTCCCCTTAACTTTCTTCTCCTAAAAATTCAAAAGCTGCTCTTTAAGCATCGCACTAAACACACCTCTTTGAATCATCCAGCGAAAGTAAAAGACAAAATACTAGAATTTGTCCATGAAACGGAATTAAGCATGATGCTTGACCCCCTGGATCGTAAATTAATTACATCAATCGCATCCTTTAGAGATCGAATCGTTCGAGAAATCATGGTACCTCGCATTGACATATTCCATCTTCCAATCAACATAACAGTTCATGAAGCTGCTCAAAAATTTACACATGAAGGTTATAGCCGCATTCCCGTATATCGTGACAGTGTAGATAATATCGTTGGAGTAATCCTCTATAAAGATGTTCTAAATTTCTATGTAGAATGTTATGAAAAAAACCATATATCCCCAAAAGATGTCCCCCTTGAAAACCTCATTACTCCTATTCTTTTTACTCCAGAGTCGAAAAAAATCTCCCTTCTGCTGCAAGAATTCAAAAGTAAACAAATACATATCGCAATAGTCGTCGATGAATACGGAGGCACTAAAGGGATTGTATCCTTTGAGGACATCCTAGAGGAGCTCGTTGGGGAAATAGCAGACGAATATGACACCGATGAAAAAATTCGTTTTATTCCGATGAGTGATGGAAGCTTCTCAGTCGATGCAAAAATGACAATTGTCGACATAGAAAAAGAGCTTGGGATCACCATTCCACATAGCCCAGAATATGATACGATAGGTGGATATATTTTTCATAAAGCAGAAACGATTCCCTCTAAGGGATGGCGACTACATCACGACAACTTTGATTTAGAAATACAAAGTTCAAATGAGCGATC
>DAOWHK010000085.1 GCA_030641465.1 Parachlamydiales bacterium
ATACTATTTTGGTGATGTATGGCGGGAAAATTGTAGAGCGAGCAAGCGCCGCTGAGCTTTTTTCTGCTCCGCAGCATCCCTATACTCAAGCTCTTTTGGAATCGATTGCTAGAATTGATCTTCCAAATCCTAAAGCCTTAAAATCGATTCCAGGATCGCCTCCAAAATTACAGCAAATTTCTTCAGGATGTAGTTTTTTTCCAAGATGCAGTAAAGCACAAGGCATTTGTAAAACCGAACTCCCTCCAAATATTCAAATCAGTAACACCCATGAAGTAGCTTGTTTCCATGTAAAAAAAATAATGGAGGAAACTTGACTCCATTAATTCGTGTACAAAATCTAAAAAAGCATTATCAAATTGGGAAGAAAACTTTAAAAGCTGTTGACGATGTTTCTTTTGCAATCTATCCAAATGAGACCCTTGGTTTAGTCGGTGAGAGCGGCTGCGGCAAAACGACTCTTGGAAGAGCGATCATTCAGCTATTTCCCCCAACTTCTGGATCCATTTATTACTTAGAAAAAGACATAACGAAGCAAAAGCTTCTAAAAAAAGAGATGCAGTATATTTTTCAAGACCCTTTTGCATCCCTAAATCCCCGGATGACTGCTGGAAAAATTATTGAAGAACCTCTAGTCATTCATGCGAACATGAATAAAAAAGAGCGCCTTGAGCGAGTTTGCAATCTTTTATATCAGGTGGGGCTAAGTGGAGAACATTACACCCGTTATCCCCATGAATTTAGCGGGGGTCAAAGGCAAAGAATTGGAATTGCACGGGCCTTAGCACTAAACCCCTCATTTATCGTATGTGATGAACCAATAGCTTCACTTGATGTTTCCATTCAGGCTCAAATTGTTAATTTATTAAAAGGGCTTCAGGAAAGACACGGTCTCACCTATCTTTTTATTTCCCATGACCTTGCTATGGTAAATAATATTTCTGATCGCGTAGCTGTAATGTACAAGGGGAAAATTGTTGAGCTTGCAGAGACTTATGAGCTCTATAGCAATCCTTTGCACCCGTATACAAAAGCTCTGCTTGCTGCAAATCCCATTCCCGATCCCGAAAAAGAAAAAAACAGAGTGCGAATGCTATTAAAAGAAGATCCGTCAACTTCTCATTTTTTATCAAACGGATGTTATTTTAGACAAAATTGCAAGAAAGCTCATTCTGATTGCGCATCTTCCCCAAAATTAAGAGAAGTAAGTCCCGGACACTATGTATCATGCCATCTTCAAAAGGAGGTTAATACCTGCTGTGGCAGCTGAAAAAAGACATTCTCTTCTTTATAGGTGACTTCCTCAGTTTCTGTAACTCCCAGATCTTTTAGATAAGAGATGCATTTTTGCACGACACTTTCAGGTGTTGATGCGCCAGCTGTAAGACCAATGATTTTCACATCTTTCATCCACAATTCTTGGATTTCTTGCGGATTATTAATAAGATACGAGGGTGTGCCTCTTTTTTTAGCCACTTCACATAACCGATTTGAATTAGAACTTGTGGGATCTCCAACGACTAGAACTAGATCAACGGCATTCGTAATTTCCCGAAGTGCTAATTGCCTGTTTGTTGTAGCATAGCAAATAGAGGAGCTTGGCAATGTTTCAATACTTGGATATTTTTCCTTTAAGGCCTCAGTAATCTCTTTGACATCATCTAAGCTAAGGGTTGTTTGTGTTACATAAAAAAGTTTTTGATCTGCTTTGAAATTTAACTGCTCAACATCAGATGGAGATTCAACAATTGTAGTAGCATCTGGGACTTCTCCAGCAGTTCCTATGACTTCTACGTGATTGCGATGCCCGATAAGAATGATATGATATCCTTTGCCAGCATATCTTTTTGCAGCTGAATGCACCCTGATTACAAGGCCACATGTTGCATCAATTTCAATGAGATTTCGCTTTTTTGCCTGGTCTCTCACTTTTGGAGAAATGCCGTGCGCAGAATAAATGATTCTAGACCCTTCAGGAACTTTTGAAAGATCTTCAATAAATACAGCCCCTTTTCTTTCAAGATCCTCAACAACATGCTTATTATGAACAATCTCATGTTTTACATAGATGGGGGCTCCCCATAAATCTAAAGCTTTTTCCACGGTATCAATGGCTCTTACGACCCCCGCGCAAAATCCCCTGGGTCTTGATAGAAGAAGTTTCATCATTATTCCTTATATATATAGAAATGAAGCAAAAAATAATGGATTGGAATAGAAAAATCAATCTTTTTTTAGACACGCAAAATAAAGTAAAGCTGACGATAAACAAAACCCTAAAGAAAATCCGTTTTATCCCTCTGAATATAAAGCTTTTATGCACAAAAAGCAGGAGCTAACCTGTTCATAACTAATTGGAAACTAAGAAATTAAACAGTTTTTAAAAAAACCTTACTCAATTTTAATTTTATTATATTAGTTTTTGTGGTATAATTTAATTAATAAAATAAAAATTGGTAATAAAATGAATGTTTTAACAACAACACAAGTAAACGCTTCTCAACACCCTAATCTTGAGCAGCTTCCGAATGAGATTTTTGTAGAAATCCTAAAAAATTGCGATGAAAGAGATTTTACGAATGTAGCATGTACATCAAGAAACCTCGCAAATAAAACGCAGGATTATGTATCTCGCTTAATGAATAGACGATTTCAGCTATTGATTCAAGGTCCTTTAAACAATACGACTATACCTGATCATCTTATTGGAGCCACAGGGACACGACTTATTATCAATGTAACCATGGGTACAGAATTATCAACGACTCAGATTAAGTCGATTAAAGCAATGACGTCAAATATTGAACCTCAATCTCTAGTTAAAATAAAAAAAGAAGCAAGATCTATAG
>DAOWHK010000145.1 GCA_030641465.1 Parachlamydiales bacterium
GTGAAATTGACAGTATATCCAGGTCCAGTATCTAACTTTGACTGCAGGCTTTGATAATGAGGATCGATATCTAAGTGATTTTTTGCTGCGCCTAAAGGGGAAAAAGCGATTAGAGCTAGGCTAAAAATAGAAAAGAATAAGTGTTTCTTTTGAAACCGTTTTTTCATAATTAATCACATGATAATCAGCGAAACAAATCTATAAATTTCTAGCTTTGTTTGTGACTATCGGAATCCTTACCTTTCAGGTTTTTGGTGTGATGCTCATGCTAAAATACTTTGTAGTATTTATGCAAACAATTCCTCTTCCTGGTTTGTCTCTAGATGATTCTGACCCTACTTCGTAGAACCAGCTTGTGTTCAAATCAGAAAATAAAAATGCATCTTTAAGAATTTTGAATTATGCTCCCTTCAATAGAATATGAGGTCAAAAATGAAGAAAATTTTTATTGTTTTAGCGTTTACTTGTTTTTCTTTTGTGAGTGTATATTCAGAAGAAAATATATCGAGTTTTTTAATTAATTCTGCTTACTCAAATGATAAAATAGAAATTTTGATACAGAAGCCAGCTACTCGGGACAATAAACTTCTTTTAGTTCTGCATGGAGGATTAGGAAAGGGGCTGAATGGATTGTCTCAATCTTTTTTCGATCACTTTCTTGCTAAGGGTTACGCTATTGCAGCTATTTCTATGCCAGGTTTTGGAGAGTCAACAGGAATCAAAGACTTTTGTGGTCCTTTTACTCTTAACTCATTAAACAGTGCTATTGATTTTATTAAAGCAAAACTCGAAGTATCAGACTTTGGTATCATTGGGTTTGGCCAAGGAGGACTGGCTGGGCTTTTGCTCTCTCTTAAGCGAGAGGACATGAATTGTTTAGTTTGCGCAAATGGGGTATATGATTTATTCAGACATAAAGTGTTACTAAGCAAGTTACGAGAGATAGGATATGATTTTGATATCAATGACGATGAAGCTTTGAGTTTAAGGTCCCCAATGTCTCACCTATCAGATCTAAATACTCCCACTGTTATTCTATATAGAAAGAACCATCCTACAGTAAGTGCGCAAGAAGTGTCAGATTTTTATAATGCGATGATTGCTGCTGGGAAGAGTTGTGATCTTTTGATTAAAGATAATAAACCGGACTGTGATATGGAAAAGATTACTTATGAGGAAGTCCTTGAAACGGAAGATTGGATAGATGATCTTATGGGGCTTTCTAAGCAGGCTATACACATACCGATTCAAGACTTGGGTTTTTGCCAAAGTCAGCAGCCAAGGTTTAGACTCTCTGAAGCAGCTCCTATTTATGGATAGGGGCGATGCAAGAGAATCTAAAAATTGGTTGCCTGACACAGGAAAAAACCCAAAGGTTGATTCGGTTTGTGTATAATTAAGAGGTGCGCTCAATTGTGATGACAAAGTTCGGTTTGTCTTTATCAGCGCTTAAATTTTGCTGCAACATATCGCTAAGGAGATCTTTAGATTGTTTTTCTACAGAGAAATTGCTGACATTAGAAATCAATTCTTCTTGGTTTTTTTCTACTGGTGAAGATCGAAGTGCGCTATGGTATGTGTGCAGATAGAGAGTATCGCCTTCTTCCCAGTTATCTTGGATTTCTAAAAAATCAGAGTGATACTCTTTTGCAAGAAGGGGGTTTTGATGTTCTAGGTGTTTGATGGATGCGTTATTCATCGATTTAAGCAGCGATGGGCTAAAGCCACAATTGATCATGGTTAGTTGATTTTTCTGTGGCGATAAGAGAATGAGATTAAATGCAAGGGGGGAGAATTTTTTTGTATCAATGAGCATTTTATTGAGGTTTTGGATGAATTCTTGTGCATTGAAGGTTTCGATTGAGGAGTGATATTTGTAGGCAAGAGCGTTTACCATTCCTTTTAGAATGCCTATGTTTGGGATGGCGTCGATGTTTTTTTGTGCAGTATCTGCCATTACGATGAGGTAATTTGATTCTGCAAGTCTAAAAAAGTCATAATACATTCCAAGAGGGGGCATTTCCATAGAAATTGCAAGACCTATAGATGAGTGAGGCCAAGATGGAGCGGCTTTTGGAAGAAGGTATTCGTAGATAGAGTAAAGATCATGTTTTATTTCTTTGACTTCATCAATTCCAGTAGGATGAATTGCTATTTGTCTGTCTTTTATGCAAGAAGATATGTCTGTAATCAGGTCCACGATGTCTTGATATCTTTTGTTCAAATCAGGCTCAAGCATTTTTACGACAACGTTTTGAATTTCTTTGGGAAGAATAGATAGGTTGATATTGCCAAGGCTGAGTTTTCCAATCAAGAGCTCGTAGGTAATGATTCCTAGGGAGTAAATGTCTGTTTGAAAGCTCACGCAGTGGGGGTCTTTTTTTTGCTCAGGACTCATATAATTAGGCGTTCCTATGAGTCGTCCTTTGCTTGCCTTTAAGCCTTTTGATTTATCTAAGGAAAGTAGAGCGATGCCAAAATCTAGGACTTTTACTCCCCCTCCATCTGTAATCAAGATGTTTTCTGGTTTAAGATCTCTATGGATAACCCCATGCGTATGTAAATGCAAGAGCGCATAAGCTGTTTGTAAGATGATATCGAGAGCACTTTTAATGGAAAGGTTTTGCTGCATGATAAATTGTTTGAGGCTAAGGCCTCTCACAAATTCCGTCGCGATATAGAGTCCATTTTCCCAGGTGCCTTGCCCATAGAGTTTGATAATATTTGGATGGTTTGCACGGCTGATAATTTTTGCTTCTTTTAGGAACTGATGGACCATTTCTTTGTGATCGAGAAGTTTCTCTGAAAGGACTTTTATTGCAATGGGAGTATGCGTTTTTTCGTCTAGCCCAAGATATGTTAAGCTCATCCCGCTTGTTCCGAGAAGACTCTCTACTTTATAGGGGCCAATTGTTTCAGGAAGGGGAGTATCTTCTGATTTCAGAGTTTCAAGATGCGGAAGGGTAGATTGTTTATGAAACTCTTGTTTTTCCATGGTTTATGAGCCAATTTCTGTCAGTTTTACTCCAAGAATATCTCCAATTTGGAGAAGCTGGCCGCGTGCAACACTCTTTCCGCTTATTGTGAGGCTAACACCTTGCTCGGGTGATACTGGAAGATCTATGACATTTCCAGGTTTAAGCTCTTTTAGTGTTTTAAGAGACATTTTAATGCGAGTGACTTCGACAGTTATTGTTAGGGGAATATTTTTTGGGGCGACGAGCTCATCAGGCTTTTGGATTTCTGGAAGCTCTTCTAGAAGTTCTTCTGGAAGTTCGTCCTCCTCTTCGATAGATTCTTCTTTTTCTTCTTCTGCAAGGCCCATTTGTTCTTCTTCCGAAGGGGTTGGAAGTTCTTCTATTTCATCATCTGCCATGTGTCTGTCCTCTATGTAAACTGCATAATCGAGAATTTTAATTTGCTCATCTTTTA
>DAOWHK010000231.1 GCA_030641465.1 Parachlamydiales bacterium
GATGGCACCAAAATGCAAATTCTTGCCCCCATAAAAATGACCTCTGATGAGACCTTTGAAACAACCCTCGAAAGGCTTTCTCAAAAGGGTTTTTTACGGATCCGCCTTAATGATAAATATTATGAAGTTGACGAAGACATTCCCTACCAAAAAGGGAAAAAAAACGCGCTTTTTCTCGTAATCGATAGACTTGTGATCAAAAAAGGGATGGAATCTAGACTTCTTGAAGCAATCGAGCAGGCAGGAGCTTTTACAAAAGAGCCTTTTGTTGTAGCGCTGGGTGAGGAAGACCTCCTTTTTAACCTTGCATTTGCCGTCAAAAAAACAGGGAAAAGCTATCCTCCCATCACTCCTCACACATTTTCTTTTAATTCAGAAGAAGGAATGTGCCTCGATTGTCATGGACTTGGATTTGAGTTAGGAGCAAATCTTACGCAGCATGAGCCTGTCATGAAGCTTTCTGCAAAAAAACTTCTACAAAAACTCTGGAAAGAAGAAAGCACAAAAGAGAGTGAAGCGTTATTTATCGATTTTCTTAAAAATGAATCAATCGACCCAAACTGCCATCTATATAAACTTCCTCCCAAACATTTAAATATTCTATTAAATGGATCAGAAAAAAGCTTTACACAAGATGGTATGAAGCTTAAATGGAGAGGACTTAACGAATTATTTGCACTCACTGTAAAATGTGCCCATGGAAATATTCGGGAAACGATAAAACCCCTCCTAAAAGAAACAATCTGTCATGGATGCGCAGGAAAAAGACTAAATCCCCTTGCAAGAAACGTTCTTCTAAATGGAATTTCACTTCCAGACCTTACAGCATTTCCGACTTCAAAAGTTCTCGATTTTTTTCAAAAACTTCCCCTTTCTAAAGAAAAAAAACATCTTTTTGAAGAACTTTTAGAGCAACTTACATCCAAACTAAAGTTCCTAAATGATATTGGCCTCGACTATCTCTCAATAGACAGGAGCGCTCCTACACTTAGCGGCGGCGAAACGCAGCGCATTCACCTAGCAAAGCAGCTTGGAAGTGGCCTTACAGGATGTTTATATATTTTGGATGAGCCAACAATTGGCCTTCATCCCCATAACAACCAAAGATTAAATAAAGCGCTCATTGAACTGCGAGATAAAGGCAACACCCTAATCCTCGTTGAACATGATCCTGAAACAATGAAAATTGCAGATCACATCATCGACTTTGGAAAAGGAGCGGGAGTAGATGGGGGAGAAATTACCGCAAGCGGCACATTAAAAGAGATCATGCAAAATGAAAATTCGTTAACCGGCGCCTATTTAAGTGGTAGAAAAAAAATTCCTATCAATCCGAATCCAAGAACAGGAAAAGAGCCGATCAAGATCACGCATGCAAAAGCGCATAATCTAAAAGATCTTACCCTCTCGATTCCAACAGATGTAATTACATGCATTACAGGGGTTTCAGGATCTGGAAAATCCACTCTCATGCATCAAATCATCAAACCTGCAGCAAAAATTGCACTAAATATAAAAAAAGCCCCCATTGATTCTGTAATCATTGATGAAACAGAAATTTCAGGTCTCAAAAAATTCACGAAACTTATTTCACTGGATCAAAACCCCATTGGACATACCAGTAGATCTGATGTCAGCACCTACTCAGACCTGCTCACGCCCCTTCGAAGTTTTTATTCAAGCCTTCCTGAGGCTAAAATCAAAGGCCTTCAGCCGCGACACTTTAGCTATCATCACAAAAAAGGGATGTGCAAAACGTGCTTTGGACTTGGATTCAAAAAAATCTACCTCCAATTTCTTCCTCCAGTAGAAGTCAAATGTGATGCATGTCATGGAAATAGACTAAATCCCTTAAGTTTAAAAGTTACCTATAAAGAAAAAAATTTCGGAGAGCTTTTGCAGCTAACAGTGATCGAAGCACAAAAATGGCTTCCCTTAGTTCCAAAAATTCATAAAATTTTAGAAACTCTCCTATCTGTTGGACTTGGCTATCTAACCCTTGGACAACCAATTAGCACCCTTTCTGGTGGAGAGGCAGGAAGGCTGCGACTGACAAAAGAGCTTGCAAAAAGACAA
>DAOWHK010000155.1 GCA_030641465.1 Parachlamydiales bacterium
GTTTTATCCTAAACGAACCACCTCGCAGAAAAGCAGGCATTCCTGAATCTTGGATCCAAAATTTGAAGAATGCAAAGTATTAGTCTCTTTGCTGCCCACATTCAGGGCAATGATGCCACCGCCTCTCAATCTCTTTACTGCACTTAGAACAAAGGGGCAGTTTCGGATCATGCCAACTATCTGACCTGTGATAAATGACTTGGCCAATGATAACGATAACGGGCACTGTCGTGACAATCTGTTTTACAATAAAAATTGTTGAACCCTCAAAATAAGCAGTTATTCCAAGCGTTGCAAAACCAATTGCAAGAAGTACATTATATGTTAAGGAAATATCGCGAACTTCTCGATGAACATGAATTTGCCAAATTTGAAACCAATAACTTATACTAAGTATGGAAATTGCAACCCATGATAACGGATAAATAATACTTTCCATTCCCTAAACTCCAAAATTCTAGTGATTCAAAAATTTCCCGTAGGGGAATGTTTTTCCTATATCGTTTTGTGTTCACATAAATATTAATCTTTTTCAACAAGTATTTCTTCTACTTGAATCTCCCTTGGGATTCTATCGATCATTTCGATAACTGTTAAATCATCTTTCTTTTTGATCCCTAAATCTTTAAATTTACGCGCGCTTACCATCACCCTTGATTCAAGAGATCCTACAGTTTTATTATAAGATTCCACAGCTGAAGAAAGAGATTTCCCAACCTTTGTAAAATGATTTCCCATATCGATAATTCTTTTATAGAGCTCAGCTCCAAGTTCACTAATCTCTTGAGCGTTTTGCGAGAGTTTTTCTTGTCTCCACCCATAAGAAATTGCACGAAGAAGACCAATGAGAGTTGTAGGCGTTGCAATGATTACGCCATTTTGTGCGCCGGACTCAATTAAGGAAGGATCATACTCGAGTGCTGCGCTAAAAAAATTCTCCGATGGAATGAAAAGAACAACAAATTCGGGCGTTGGCTGAAATTTCTCCCAATACGCTTTTTTTCCAAGAGCTACTACATGCTGCCTTACATGACGCGCATGTCTTTTTAAACACGCTTCTTTCACAATTTGATCATCACTTTCTAAGGCAGCCAGATAGCCCTCAAAAGGAGTTTTTGCATCCACGATAATTTGTTTTCCTCCAGGAAGGCGCACTATAAGATCAGGCCTTAGCATCCCTTCAGGATCTTTCTCTACAGGTTGCTCGTAAAAATCACAATGATTGATCATTCCTGCGATTTCAATAACACGCCTTAGTTGAATTTCTCCCCATCTTCCCCGTACAACCGGCGCTCGTAAAGCATTTACTAAAGATGACGTTTCTTTTCGAAGCATTTTTTCCGCCTCTGTCATCATTTTCATCTGCTCCCTTAAAGAAACGTGATCTCCCTTCCTTTCTTTTTCAAGCTGCGTCATTCCAATATCAAGCTTCGTTAATGTTTCCTTTACCGGAGTGATTAAATGTTCAATGGATTGCTGCCTTTTCTCTAAATCCCCTTTAGCACCTTCATGAAATTTAGCAAGCGATTCTTTTGCTAAACATAAAAAAGACGCATTACTTTTTTCCAAAGCCTCAGAAGAGAGTGCTTTAAACGACTCTTTTAACTTTTCTTGAGCCTCTTTTAGCCACTCAATTTTTTCTGACATCGCCTTTTCTTGCTGCACTTGAAAAGTTTTTAACTCTGAATGCTTAATACAAAGTGCGTGATAAGTTTTTTCTATCTCCTTTAATTCCTCAAATTGATCGCATTTCCCCTCAAGCTTGACATTTTTGAAGGTCAAATGACTTATCTTTCGAAAAGCCATAGCTATTATAATTGCAAGTAAAGAGATAACAATAATTAACATGAAGGACCTTTGGAATCATGCTCTTCATGGTCAATTTCAAAGTCGACAAGAGTTTTTGATTTAGAGCCTGCAATAAGTCGAATCATTGTCAATATGCACCCGGTAAGAACATAGCCCATAGAAATTGCCAAAAGTACAATAGAAAAATAATTTAGAATTCCATAAAGAAGAAAAATCGTTACTACTACACAAACAAAAATTAAATGAAACGAGGGAACTTTAAAGTTAAAGGTTTTAAGGCTTGGAAACTTCCATTTACAAATCATGAGATAACCAATCACAATCATAAAACTACTTAAAATTATTGCCCGTGTCATAACACTCATAGGGAAAAGCGACAGACCTACCGGAGAATGAAGAAACAAATTTAACGACACAACGGCTGCTGCTGCTGCAGGAATTGGCAATCCCGAAAAGTTGCTTTTCTGAACCTTTTTAGCAGCTTCATCCTGCTTACTCTCTGTTGTCTTTACGTTGAATCGAACAAGACGCAGTACACCACATAAAGAATACAGCATCGCTCCAACTGCTGCATAAAAAGAAATCCCTGTTCCATTCTCAAGCGATAAACTCTTTAGCATTAATACAGATGGCGCAACACCAAAAGAAATCGCATCCGCTAAAGAATCAAAGACAAAACCAAATTCACTCTCTGCATGAATAGCTCTTGCAATAGCCCCATCTAAAAGATCTGCAAGCGCCGCTACAAGTAGTAGTAATGTCGACGAATAAAGGAGTTGAAAATTACTAAATCCAGGCTCAACCATATTGACTTTAAAAATTACAAAAAGCCCGCATGCAAGCCCAAACGCTGTTAAAATATTGGGAACAATGTAGATTTGTCTCATAACCCCAGTCCTATACAATTATGGGTTTTAAAAAAAGAGAGAATACCATAAACCTTATGAAAACGCAGCGAAAAAAAATAAAAAAATCTAAACAACTCATTTTCTTCGAGTTGAAAAATTGTGGATTTTTTTTTTGTGATAAACACCAAAAAATTGTAGACTTTCAGAAACCAAACACAATATATAGTGGTGATATGCAAGATGAGATACCACATCTTGTGAGGACCTAACATTTTAACGACGAGGATTCAAGATGACAAAACTCCCTTCTACAAAAAATAATAAAGTGGAAAATGCTGAAAATCTTCTAGAAGCGGTAAAAACCATCAAACCTTTTGAAAATACAACAAAGATTACCCTTGTAAAAAGAAATGGGACAACCGCACCTTTTCGCAAAGAGCGCATTTTTAATGCCATTGAAGCCGCTTTTCGAGATACAAAATCTCTTTCAAAAAAAGAGCCTCTTGAACCAGGACTGATCAGTATCATCCAAAAAATCACAGACTTAGTTACAAAGCAAGCAATAGAACTTGCAGAAAAAAGCGTTATGATTACAGTCGAAGGTATTCAAGACTTAGTCGAAGTTACGCTCATGAAAAATGGACATCATGACGTTGCAAGAGATTATATCATTTATAGAGATAAGCATAAAACACTTAGATCAGATTCCCCAGAAAATTTAAAAGTGTTTAGATCAGATACTAACTCTCCCGTGCGATTCAATCCTATGAAAATTGCATCAACTCTAGAGCATTCTTTTCGTAGATTTTATCAAATTAATGATAGAACGCCCGAAAATTTCATCGAAGACATCCATTTTCTTACTCAAAAAATTGTAAGTGATGTCATGCAATTTGCAAGTAGCAAACAAGCTCTTAATATCACAGATATTCAAAATATTTTAGAAGAAAGACTCATGAAAGAAGGTCAATTTCGCCTTGCAAAAGAGCTGATTCTTTACCGCTCAATCAAAGAGAAAAAAGCAAGCCTTCCGACAGAAACGCTTGCCACGTCACAAGAAACAAAAGGCAAGCAATTTACCTATCTCGCAGAAGATGGAACAAGTAAAACTGTCACCGAATCTGAAATAATAGCGCTCTTTCAATATGCCTGCAATGGTCTAGAAAATGTTTCAGCAAACGAGCTCTATGAAAGCTCTATTATGAACTTTTATGACTCTATCAAAGAGAGCGAAGTAAATCTTTCTCATATCATGGCTGCTAAAGCAAAAATTGAAGTAGATCCAGCCTACTCTAAAGTTGCAACAAGACTTTTGCTCAATCAACTTTACCAAGAAGCAATGGGAATAGACGCACAAAACGCCCTACTTGAAAAAACACATCGCTCCTATTTCAAATCCTATATCACGGATGCCATCACAAGAAAACAAATAGCACCAGAGCTCGCTGAGTTTGATCTCGATAAACTTGCAGAGTCCATGGATTTACATCGAGATGATCAATTCGCCTACCTCGGTCTTCAAACCCTTTATGACAGATATTTCATCCATCATGATGATCGTCGCCTAGAAACTCCCCAAATTTTTTGGATGAGAGTTGCAATGGGCCTTGCGATTAATGAAGAAAATAAAAACGCGCGCGCAATAGAGTTTTATAATGTTCTTTCTGCGTTTTATTTTGTGCCAGGAACGCCTACATTATTTAATTCTGGAACAACGCATTCTCAACTGAGCTCCTGTTATCTTTCGACCATTATGGATGACTTATCCCATATCTTCAAAACAATTTCTGATGATGCTCAACTCTCAAAATGGGCAGGAGGGATTGGAAATGACTGGACAAATGTGAGAGCTACTGGCGCGAAAATCAAGGGAACAAATGGCAGAAGTCAAGGAGTGATTCCTTTTCTAAAAGTTGCAAATGATACAGCTGTTGCAGTTAATCAGGGTGGCAAACGCAAAGGTGCAATGTGCGCCTATCTCGAAACCTGGCACATTGATATCGAAGATTTCCTTGAGCTTAGAAAAAACTCAGGAGATGAAAGGCGGCGCACTCATGACATGAATACTGCAAACTGGATTCCAGATCTATTTATGAAACGAGTTCTTGAAGACAAGGAGTGGACTCTTTTTAGCCCGAATGACACTCCAGATTTACACGATCTCTATGGAAAAGCCTTTGAAAAGCGCTATGAAGAATATGAAAAACTCGCGACCCAAGGAAAAATCAAGCTCTTTAAAAAAATTGAAGCCCTCAGTTTATGGCGAAAAATGCTCGGAATGCTTTTTGAAACAGGCCATCCATGGATTACTTTTAAAGATCCAGCAAATATTCGGTCTCCTCAAGATCATGTTGGGGTCATTCATAGCTCCAACCTCTGCACAGAAATCTTTCTTAATACCTCAAAAGAAGAGACTGCTGTTTGTAATCTTGGCTCGATTAATCTTGTCAAACATACAACAAAAAATGGGCTTGATAAGAAACAGATGCAAAAAACTATCAAAACAGCAATACGCATGCTTGATAATGTCATTGACATCAACTTTTACCCTATTGCAGAAGCAAAACACTCGAATATCAAACACAGGCCTGTAGGACTTGGCCTCATGGGCTTTCAAGACGCCCTCTATATCCAAAATATTAGCTACGCAAGCCATGAAGCTGTCAAATTCGCTGATGAAAGCACAGAACTTATTGCATACCATGCGATTTTATCTTCAAGCGAACTTGCAAAAGAGCGCTCCCCTTATAGCACCTATAAAGGATCAAAATGGGACCGAGGGTATCTTCCTCTAGACACTTTAAGCGAACTTGAAAAAGAGCGTGGTAGACTCATTGATGTAGACCGGAGCTCAGCCCTTGATTGGGATATCGTTCGCAAATCCATCAAGAAAAACGGCATGAGAAATAGTAACACCATGGCAATTGCCCCAACTGCAACGATTGCAAATATTATAGGTGTCACATCTTCTATTGAACCTACCTATAAAAACCTCTATGCAAAATCTAATCTATCTGGAGAATTCACCATTGCAAATACTTATCTTGTCGATGAGCTAAAACGTCAAAATCTATGGGACGCACAAATGCTCGATGACTTAAAATATTTCGACGGATCCATCCAAGAAATTGATAGGGTTCCAGAGCACTTGAAAAAAATCTATCTCACAGCATTTGAAATTGATGCCGAATGGATTATTGAATGCGCAAGCCGCAGACAAAAATGGATCGACATGGGACAATCTCTCAATCTTTACTTCGATCAAGTAGACGGAAAAAAACTCCATCAAATGTATATTCTTATGTGGGAAAAAGGTGGGAAAAGCACCTATTATCTCCGCTCACGAGCAGCCACTCAGGTAGAAAAATCTACAACAGACATCAATAAACGGGGAATGCAACCTAAGTGGATGAAAAATGCATCTCCATCAAGTCGCATTGAAATCGATAGAAAGTCAAAAGCTGAAGAATTAAAAGCTCCGGTATGTAACTTAGAAGAAGGTTGCGAGAGCTGTCAATAACGGGAGTGTTTAAAAAGTCCCATAAAGGAGTCCTATGCCAAATACAACACAAGCGCCTCAAGAAACAGAAGTTCAAGGTGGCGCGTCTAAAAGAGTCCGAGCAGACGAAAAACGTCTAATTAACTGCAACAAACTCGATGTCAACCAGTTAATGCCACTTAAATACAAATGGGCCTGGGAGCATTACATTAATGGCTGCGCCAATCATTGGATGCCAACAGAAGTGCCTATGGGAAAAGATATCGAACTATGGAAATCAGGCAATCTATCTAAAGACGAAAAATTCATGATTATGCGCAATCTTGGGTTTTTCAGTACAGCTGAGAGCCTAGTTGCGAACAATATAGTCCTTGCAATCTATAAACATGTCACAAATCCCGAAGCTCGGCAGTACCTCCTTAGACAATCTTTTGAAGAAGCCATTCATACACACACATTTCACTATATTGTAGAATCACTGACTCTTGATCAAGGGGAAGTGTTTAATATGTATAACGAAATCAATTCCATTCACAATAAAGACAACTTTGAAATGAAGCTCACCGAAGAAATTATGCGGGATGATTTTACAACAGACACTCCTGAAGGTGCGCAAAAATTCTTAGAAAACCTCATTGGTTTCTATATCATTATGGAAGGCATTTTCTTCTATAGTGGTTTTGCAATGATCCTCTCATTCCACCGTCAAAATAAAATGACAGGAATCGGAGAGCAGTTTCAATATATCCTTCGAGATGAAACGATTCATTTAAATTTTGGCATTGATCTTATCAATGGAATTAAAGAAGAAAACCCCCATCTATGGACACCTACGTTCAAAGAGCATATTATCAGCCAAATCAAGCATGCTGTCGAGTTAGAAGTTCAGTATGCAACCGATTGTCTCCCTCAAGGTATACTTGGCCTTTCAGCACCCATGTTTCGAGAATACACCCAATATATTGCGGATAGAAGGCTCGAAAGAATCGGACTAAAACCTCAGTACCACTCAAAAAATCCCTTTCCCTGGATGAGCGAAACAATTGATCTTGGAAAAGAAAAGAATTTTTTTGAAACTCGCGTGACCGAGTATCAATCCGCATCTAATCTAACCTGGAACTAGCCTTTCTAGAGGGGGCTTTCTTAACCCCCTCTCCATTAACAACTTAAAACTTATTTAAATAATTATACCCTCTATAGTTTGATTTATTTTAAATAATAATGTAAAATATTATTAACATTTAATTAAACTATATAAAGAGAGTAATATCATGGCGGCTATTCCATCAACAAGAGAAGCGCAAGGGTCCCCCCTCCTTCAACACACACAATCCTCACACCCCGGCTCAGTAAACAGAGTCTTAGCAAGAAAAATACCAGAATCAGCTCCTAAGCATCCACTATGCGAATTAAAGGAACTTTTTGAAAAAAAAGCTCCTCCTGCAACAAAAGAGAATCTCTTTAAAGCAATAGAACGATTAGAACGCATATTTCCAGGTATTATTAAAGACGTAACAAAGGAATATGAAAAAAGCAACGAACTGGTTGCAGGAATCAGTAGTTCAGAATCCGTTTCTCAGCTAAAAAATTGCTTTGAAACTGTAGTCCGAAAAAATATTGAAAATAGAGATGATGCAAGAACTATTTATCTCACTGTTGCAAGTCATTTGCAAAGCAGAGGGTTTGAAAGGGACAAAATAGTGGATGGGAAAAAAAGACTTTTTGAAAATTACGAACATTTAGCAAATGTGCTTTCAACACCTATCAACGTTACATCCGTTGGAAGGTCACTCAACCCATTAGATACGATACAAAACAATATTACTTCTGAAGATAAAGAAGGAATCATAAACTGCCTAAAAGAAATTGACGCGCAGATTCCAGACTTTAGAAACTCGGTCCTAGCAGCATATTATCAAAAATTTACTGAGCATCCAGGCGACATGGGAAACTGGGGGGAAGATCATGTCCATGAGTACCCAGATCAGCTCCGTGAAGTCATAAATAACCACATAAGATCTCTTCGTGATAATCTTGGAAAAGATCAAGAGCTTTTTGGGGATAAATTACAAAGCGGCTCTTTAGATAACTGGGGGGAATTTTTTGTCGCCTACGTTGCAACCCAAGAAGAGCTCCAAGAAGCCTCAAGAACAGAACATTCCCCAATAGGATTACAAAATATAAGTGCCAATTGCTGGATCAATAGCGTTTTGCAACTTTTTCTAAATACCGAACTATCTGCATTTCTTGAAGGTTCCCCTAAGGAAGGTGTGCAGCAATTTAAAGCGCGCTACGAAAGAGATAAAACAACGAAGCAAAAAATTTCTCAGGCCAACTCCCAAGAAATTCGAGAACTTCTTGCAACACCCGCAGGCATCAGCAACAATCCAAACATACACGAAGATGCTCATGAAGGATTCATGCTTCTTCTTCCAGAAAATGCAGATCACCGACTCTCATTTACAACGCAAACTACGCGAACCTACCAAAATAATCAGAGTGTTTCAGCAGATCCAGAAGCTAGATTTGCGCTGCATTTGGACCTACACCCTGAGCATTTGAATTTTACAGATGCATTATCGCTTACAATGAATAGAAAAACCTCTGATCCAACCGAAACAGGGATAGTTGAGGGCAATCGTCTAAAACTGAAACAAGAATCTACCTCTTTCGTAGGAGGTCTACCAGACCACTTACCCCTTCTAGTCAATCGGTTTTCTGCAGGCCTCACAAAAAAGAGCGAAAAACTCTTTATTCCAGGAGAAATCGTTCTAAAACAAGGCGAAGAATACGGAAAATATGCCCTCAAAGGATTTATCGAACACCAGGGCCAAACTCTTCATAGAGGCCATTATGTTACCTACGTCAAGGAAGGAGAAAATTGGGTTCTTTATAACGATGACACCGTAGCACCTGTCACAGAAGCTGAGGCTCTAAAGGCTGCAGAAAATGCCTACATCCCCTATTTTGTCAAAAAAGATGAGAGAGTATCAGCTGAGGACTTTACTACTTGGCAGACGCAAAACACCCAAGAATTTTCCGCATGGGAAAAGACGCATAAGCAAGAGCAATACGATCGAAAAAAGCAATTCGGTAAAACAATCAATCCTTACACGAACCCCCATCGCGCTGATGATCAGCCATGTAAAGTAAGTTAATTGGACTTTTGAGAAGGCCCTTAAGTAAGCCCTGATTAACTCCGTTGTTTCAACTTCAGCGCCTTTTTGGGGAAAATTATTTTTTCGCAAAGCCCTAACTATAAGTAGTTAGCTTGTTTCTCCAAAAAGAATTTTTTTTTCAAAAATCCATCTAAAGTTGAAATTTCGGAGTTGATCAGAGCTTCCTTAATTTATTGCTGCATTTTTTTTACCAAAGCAGAAACTTTATTGCTGAGCTTTGCTGTATTTTGATTTTCATCAAAAAGAGAAATCGTTTTATTATGGAGAACTACCCTGGAACTTGCATGTCTTGCAATCCAGCTATGTATCTCCAGAAGTTTTTTATCTAACGCTTTCTTTGTGACACTTTTATCTATTGCCTCTAAGCGACTTTGAAGCTTTTGTCGCATTTTTTGCGTTTTATCACTTTCTTTTACAAAATTTTTATCCATTTAGAAAATCCCCCCCTACTCTCCTATACAAAATTACACAACTCCTCTCAAAAAGAAAGAAAAAAATCTTGTTTTGAAAAGATTATTAACACAACATGATGAACTAAAAGCTCAGAGCAAAAATGACCGTAGACGAAATAAAGAAAAACATTGGCATAGCCGCTGCAAATTCCATTGAAGATGGGATGGTTGTTGGCCTTGGAACAGGCAGTACAGTATTTTACTTTATTGAAAGATTAATCACGAGATGTAGAAATGGCCTAAATATCCGCGTAGTCTCAAGCTCGGAAAAATCTTCCCTGCAAGCAATACATGGTAATATCCAAACCCTAGATATAAATACTATTTCCTCAATTGACATCACGGTCGATGGAGCCGATGAAATCGACCCTAAAAAAAGATTAATAAAAGGAGCTGGAGGCGCATTACTTAGAGAAAAAATCCTCGCAAGCGCTAGTAAAGAAATGCTCGTAATTGCTGATGAAAGTAAGCTTGTAAAGCAGCTTGGCAGCTGCAAACTTCCTGTAGAAATCATCCCTTTTGCAACTCTATCGATCCTAAAAAAAATCAATGATCTTGGCTATCATGGCGCCATTCGGATGAATCAAGATGGTTCTAAGTACACTACAGACAACGGGAATCTCATCTATGACATTAAGTTCAAGGAGCTACTAAATTCCCCAGAAGCTGTTCATGAAAATTTAATCCATATCGCAGGAGTCGTTGAAACGGGATTTTTTTTCGATTTGGCAGACAGAGTTATGATCGGTTATGAAAATGGTCAGATTGAAATAAGAAAGTAGCACCTAGACCCAAATTGCTACCTAAACCTTAGTTAAAACGATTTCGAGTGCATTAGATACAACTGTAGCGCCGATGGCAAGAGCTTTTGTCCTTGCCAAGAAGCTGCAGGCGGTAGATGATGTGCTCGAAATCGTTTTAACTAAGCTTAAGGATTCTGTATAAAGGATAGACATCGTCATAACCTCTGCATTAGACATTAACGATTGTGGATCATCTTTAATACCTAAAATTTTAAGCACTTCATCGCTAATCACATAATAAAGCTCTTAGTAGAAAGTTTAGGTAGCAACTTGGGTCCTAGTACTGAATATTAAATTTATTTTTAGCAAGACACGTAATAGCATAAGCCGCTTCCTGTGCATCTTGCCCTTCAGCTTCTAATTTAATCTTCGCGCCTTTTGCAGCAGCGAGCATCAAGATTCCAAGAAGAGATTTCGCGTTTACCGAAAGATCCTGATAAGATAAAAAAATTTGCGCGCGAAAAGTCGAGGCACACTTGACAAGCTCTGTTGCAGGTCTTGTATGCAAACCTTTTTCATTTGCAATAATAAAAAACTTTTTAATCTTATTTTTTTTCAACATACTATTTTTTTTTATAACGCTAAAATTCGTAAGAGGCATTGCTTAGTATACAAAAACCCCTACAAAAACTCCAGATACTCAAAAATGCTTACGGAATTCTTTGGATCTAGGCTCAGAAATACTGTGAAAGCTCTTTTTCATCAATCTTTTTTTGAAATATTCGCTCTATTTATTTATTTAGCAGACTCGTTAAAAAACTGCTAAATGCCTCTTGCAAAAAAATCCTTACCAAGCTATCATATAGCTATCTATTTCGTAAAAAATACAAGCAAATCGAGGAGACAAATATGACTCAGCAAACTGCTAAACAAACAAAGCTAAAACCTCTTGGCAATCGAGTCTTGGTTCAAAGACTTGAGCAAGAAGAAACACTTAAAGGAGGTATTATCCTCCCAGATTCCGCTAAGAAAAAACAAGAAACGGCAAAAGTTGTAGCTGTCGGATCAGCGCAAAAAACAAAAGATGGTACGACCTTGCCAATGCCTGTCAAAGTTGGAGACTTAGTTCTCATGGATAAATATTCAGGACAGGAAGTAACAGTAGACGATCAAGAATATATGATTGTCAAAGCGGATGAAATTATAGCAATTATTGAAGATTAAGGAGTAACACATGACTGCAAAAGATATTAAATTTAAAGACGACGCTCGTCACAAGATTCTAAAAGGCGTAAACGCTCTAGCATCCGCTGTAAAAGTTACCCTTGGTCCAAAAGGACGCAATGTAGCAATTGACAGGGGTTACGGAGCTCCTCATATCACAAAAGATGGCGTAACAGTTGCAAAAGAAATTGAGCTTGAAGATAAGCACGAAAACATGGGCGCACAGATGGTAAATGAAGTTGCCGGAAGAACTGCTGATAAAGCAGGTGATGGAACAACTACAGCCACCATTCTTGCGGAAGCCATTTATCAAGAAGGGCTCAAAAATGTGACTGCAGGTGCAAATCCTATGGATATTAAACGCGGCATTGAAAAAGCTGTTAAATGCATTACTGAAGAGCTAAAAAGCCGAAGTAAACCTATCCAAAATAGTCAAGAGATTGAGCAAGTTGCAACCATTTCTGCAAATAGCGATGAAGAAATTGGGAAGATTATTGCTAAAGCTGTTGAGCGTACTGGAAAAGATGGAACAATTACAGTTGAGGAAGGCCAAGGATTTGAAACCACTCTTGATATCGTTGAAGGGATGAATTTTGATCGCGGCTACCTATCTTCCTACTTTGTCACAGATGCAGAAACTCAAGAAGCAATTTTAGAAAATGCTTATATCTTGATTTTTGAAAATAAAATTTCTTCTATGAAAGAATTCCTTCCTGTTCTTCAAGCAGCAGCAGAAAGTGGTAGACCACTTCTCATCATCGCAGAAGATATTGAAGGAGAAGCTTTAGCAACACTTGTTGTTAATCGTCTCCGCGCTGGTCTAAAAATTTGCGCAGTTAAAGCACCTGGATTTGGCGATAGAAGAAAAGCTATGCTGCAAGATTTAGCAGTCCTAACTGGTGGCGAATTCATTAGTGAAGAAGTCGGGCTAAAACTTGAAAATGTCACACTTGATATGCTTGGCCAAGCCAAAAAAATCATCGTGAAAAAAGAAGATACAACAATTGTTGAAGGCGCTGGATCTAAAGACGCAATCAAAGAGCGTATATCGCTGATCAAAAAACAAATTGATGATGCAACATCTGATTACGACAAAGAAAAACTTCAAGAAAGACTTGCAAAACTTGCAGGTGGAGTTGGAATTATTCGTGTAGGAGCTGCAACTGAAGTGGAAATGAAAGAGAAAAAAGATCGCGTTGACGATGCTCTTCATGCAACACGCGCTGCAATTGAAGAAGGGATTCTTCCTGGAGGAGGAATAGCCTTTATTCGCGCAATTCCACTACTAAAAAGCTTAAGAGAAACTGTACCTTCGAGTGAACAAGTAGGCGTTGACATTATTGCAAAAGCAATTACACACCCGCTACGCCAAATCGCTAGTAATGCTGGTGAAGAAGGCTCCATCATCGTACAAAAAGTCTCTCAAATGAAAGACAACGAAGGTTGGGATGCACAGTCCAATGAATATGTTGATATGTTAGAAAAAGGAATTGCTGATCCGACAAAAGTTGTCAGACTCACAATTGAGCTTTCAGCATCAATCGCAGCACTTCTTCTCACAACAGAGGCAATTATTACTGATGAAAAATCAGATGATAAATCTGCAGCTGCCGCACCTGATATGGCTGGAATGGGATATTAATTCTTTTTAAAAGCTATATTAGCAAAGACGTTTCACTTTCTAAGTGAAACGTCTTTTTTTTTGACTCAAAATCTCAAAAAGTCTTAAATGAGTTTATGAAAAAACTTCTCCTCATTTTCGCATCTTTCCTACTACTTTGTATTATTGCTTTTTATTGTCTTTGGGAATTCAAGGTACCGATACTTGCAAAAGTCCTCCAAAGAAAACTCGGTGTACCCGTAACTATTGAAGCTCTCCATTTCCATAAAGATCAAATCAAAATTGACGGACTTATTATCACAAACCCTGTGCGCGCTAAAACCCCTATTGCAATGACAGTCAAAACAGTCACAATTGACGCTCCCTATAACCGATATGTACACGATCCCATTGTCCTTGATAAAGTCCACCTGAAAAAAGTCTTTTTGAACATCGAATTTTACACTAAAAATCAAGAAGAAGGAAATTGGGTAACAATAATGCACGATACAAGTATTGACTATGTCACCCCCCTTCGAATCAAGCGCAGTTTAACCATAAAAAAACTCCTACTTACGAACATTAATATGGATCTATTCCTAGCCGGAAGCTCAAAAAAAACGCTAACACCTATCAAAGAGCTCTCATTTACAGATATCACTTCAGAAAAAGGAATCCCAATTCATGAGCTAACAGAAATTATCGTACAAAATTTGATTAATCAAGTCTTTGTCTTGAGAGGTCTTAAGGCAATCATTGAAACACCAAAAATTATTATCGAAGGACTTTTTGCTCCTTTTCGGTGGCTAAAAAAAAGCAATCAAAATAAAAATGCCCCGAGAGATCCCAAGCCAGCAAATCCTTGATCTTACTTTCTAATGCTTGAAAGAAAACCTAAGGCACTGTCATAGTGTCTTGTCGGCTTTTCTACTTCTTTCAACTCTAAAAAAACTGATTCAAGCGCTACATTTCTAGTCTGTAAATATTTCAAAATATTTACCATTTGAGCATCATTTGGGTGATAATGCCCACTAGCATTAGAAATTGATCGAAGTTTATTATTTGGATCAAGAGTAAAAACTCCCGCAGCTTTTACAGGTCTTCCACTCAAAAAGCTCGAATGATGAAACTGGTTCACCTTCATGGAAGCGGCATAAAGTCTATCATTTTTATCTAGAACAAAAATATAGGGAGTATCTGGTTGCATTTCAGGATACATGAATGTTCCTTGCTGAGATAAAATAACGCGGTATTGTCTTCGAGCTTGATCGTCAAGATAAGTCACTTGAAAGTCTTCTAGCGTTTTACCCACCGTTGAAGCCTGCCCAAATAATTTCGCCTCATACTTAAGAATCTTTTTTAATACCTTATCTTTACATAAACTGCTTTCTTCAGAATCTAACCACAGAGAAAAAGAAAGTGCAGAATCGGATGATTTATACTCAGAAAATAACGCTTTTCCAGCTCTCTCTGAATAGTGAGCTTTTGTAAAGCATTCAAGAAAGTAATTTGTACTAAGCTTTGCGCCCTGAGCCCCTTCTTTTTTCATATCTATGTAGTCTTTCTGCTGAAAAATGACTTTATTTACAGCTGATTGAAACTTTTCTCTTAATCTAGCCCTTGAAGTGGCTGCTACTTGTGCTCTAGAAGGGACACAAACTGTTGGTAATAAAATATTTGCAGTCATAATAATATTATAATAATGTTTTTATTACATTATTGTAGCATAATCGTAATTAATATTAAACAAGTCGAGCGTAAAATAGTTTAATATTAATAATTAAAATAATTAATTGATATTTTTTCTCCAATGCCACTCAAGAAGTGTCATCGTGCCTTTTAGCTTTCTTGAAAGGTCAATTCCCTCTGTCCCCTCTTGATCAAGAGAGGTCTTTAGGTGCTCAAGTTCTATCAAGGCCTGTTTAAAAAGAAGCTCATTTTCAATGGCAAATTTTGGCTCA
>DAOWHK010000043.1 GCA_030641465.1 Parachlamydiales bacterium
ATTCTATTTTTCTGGGTTGCCCGCATGATTCTTATGGGGGAATATACGATGAACGATGTCCCCTTCCACGAAACTTTTTTGCACGGGCTAATCTATGGAAAATCTTACTGGAGAGAAAAAGAGGGTCACATTCAATATGTTGATCTGAAGGAAAAAAGAGAGTTTGATCAAGGAGCCTCACTCCCAAAAGATGTACATTCCAAATGGGAAAAAATGTCCAAATCTAAAGGGAATGTGATCGATCCTATTGAAATCATCAATCAATATGGTGCCGACGCCATGCGGTTTGCTCTTTGCTCAAGCGCTACAAATGCGCGTCAAATCGATCTTGATTCCAGGCGTTTTGAAGAATATCGAAACTTTGTCAATAAAATTTGGAATGGATCCCGTTTTGTCTTCATGCACCTTGAGGATTTAAACCCAAGTGAGCTTGAAAAAGGACTTGATAATACTCTATTGCAGCTTGAAGATCATTGGATTTTCTCTCTTCTTAATCGCACAATTAAAGAAGTAGACGCAGCTCTTTCTCTCTACGCTTTTGACCAAGTAGTAACGCTTATTTATGAATTTTTCTGGAATGCATTTTGCGCTTATTACTTAGAAATGGCAAAGCCCATCTTATTTGGGAAACAAGGATCTGCTTCTCTTCGCATCAACAAACAAAAAATCCTTACGATAATTCTCAGCAACTCCATTCGGTTGATGCACCCCATTGCACCATTTATTACTGAGGAGCTATTCCAGCACTTAAATGGACATTTTCCCGGAGTAAAAGCCCAAAATCAAGATCCGTATACAAAAGAGTTGATGATTGCACTCAGCGCTCCTGCATGTATCGTCGCACCATTTCCAGAAGTAATCGATGAGTCTGCAATAAACCCTGCAATAGAAGAGAAATTTTCCTTTATAAATAAAATTGTCTATGCCATTCGAAATGTCCGAGCTGAGATGCAACTTCCCCCAAAGATGGCAACTGATCTCTTTATTATTCCCACAGAAAATAATGAAGAGCTAGAAATTCTAAAGGCTAATGAAAACATTCTATCCTCATTAATTCCTCTTAAAAAAATCTCCATAGGATCTGCGAAACTACTTCCCGAGTTTCACTCATCAGCAATAGTTAATAGCATTAAACTGCTAATTCCTCTTCCACGAGAAATGCAAGAAAAAGAGAAAAAGCGTCTTGAAAAAGAGGCGGATAAATTAAACGCAAAAATTACTCAGATCGAGCAAAAGCTTGCTAACAAAAACTTTGCTCTAAATGCTCCAAAAGAGCTTGTAGAAAACACAAGAAAAGAGCTCGAAAGCTGCAACTTCAAACGCGTAGAGATACAAAAGAAATTAAATACGCGTCTCTAGTCCAGGGCAAGCAATTCTTGCGCTGATGCTCCAAAAATTCCTTAAACTATTCTCTAAAACCGAGTGATTATCATCTAGAAAAAGGGATTCTAACGCAAAATATAAAGATCTTGCATCTTCTTGCTTTCCAAGCAAAGACAAACTTTTAATCATTCGATCAAGACGTAAAAAATTATGGTTGCTAGGTGTCATCCACACGCAGGACCTTTCCTGAAAATTACTCCCCTTTACTATTCGCCCAGTCGATAAGTTTTTTTCTAGTCCATAAAATCGAAGCATCATAATAAATGATCTATCAAGATTTGCCTGTAAATTTGGTGCCTCTCTAAAAGCTCTTTGAATCTCCTCATTCACAAGTGGCGCCTGGAGGTTAAAGCGGCTTTGCCTACTTGATGGAAAGAGCCACTGAATGTAATTATGCTGACTCTCTAATGTGGCTTCAGAATAATTCCATATTTGTGAAAGGGTAACTCCATGAGCATTCGAGGAATTTCCTCTGTAAAACTCCAAAAAATTTGTATACTCAGCCACTACTTCACTTTCTCTCACTTCATTTGCACTTGATAAACAACATATGTTAGATAGCAAATCTATCGCCAAAAAAATCGGAGTTGCCAAAGCGGAGACGATCCCTATGATAACAGCGCAGGACCTGCTTCCAATATTTTCCGCATCATTGATTGCCATCTGGTAAAAAGAATTTTCATTGTAATAAATATTATTCCAAATAGAAGATGTAATTTGAAAACTCATATGATTCCTACGCTATTTTGCATAACAATATAGTAACTTCGAATATTATTCTATTAAGGAAGCTCTGATTAACTCCGAAATTTCAACTTTAGATGGATTTTTGAAAAAAAAATATTTTTGGAGCAACAAGCTACCTACTTATAGTTAGTGGTTTGCGAAAAAAGAATTTTTTCCAAAAAGGCGCTGAAGTTGAAACAGCGGAGTTAATCAGAGTTTCCTTAAAATATCTCTCTAAAAAAATTCTTCATAGACTCGAAAGATCGCTCATCTGCAAGTTTATTATATACAGTCCCATACCCTGGGTCATTCGCTTTAGGATTTGTAAAAGCATGCACAGTATTCCCATAAAAATGCATCTGCCAATCGACCTTTGCATCGGTCATCTCCTTGCAAATATCATGAATTGCTTCATGAGAAACATGAGGATCATCATAACCATGTAAAATTAAAATTTTTGACTGGATCTTGCTGTTTGGGATATTTGAAGGACTCAGATTTCCATGAAAACTAATCGTACCCTTGATGTCAGCGCCAGATCTTGCAAGATCAAGGGCTGCTAAGCCCCCAAAACAGTACCCAATTGCGCCTATTCTAGACTCATCAATCCCCTGTACTTTTTTGGCTGCCATAAAACCTGCCATGATTCTTTTTCTTAAAAGTTCCCGATCTTCAATAAATGGCTGCATCAATTCCAAACTTTCTTCTTTACTCTTTCCAAGGACCCCCTTGCCATATATATCTACTGCAAATCCTGCAATCCCAAGTTCTGCTAACTTTCGTGCACAATCGCTTGCAAATTCATCTCTTCCAGCAAAGGCATGGAACACAAGAACAAGCGGACAATCTGCACTTACTCCTTTTGGCATTGCTAAATATCCTTCAAGGATGGTTTTTCCTTCCTTATACTCAATTTTCATATTTCCCCTTTATTGTTTTGGGTTATTCTGGTTTACATGCTAGAGTCATGTATCAAAAATTTGAAAGGATCTCATGGCTCAGGCAATTACAACTAAAGAATCGGAATTTATTGCAAATGCATTCCTTATGTCAACCGAAGAACAACCTGAGGAAAAATTAGACGTTCTTGCTCAGCAGTTTTTTCAAGACTTAAGCCAAGATGTACGCCACTCATCAAGCGATCAAGTCATATTATTACTTTGTCAAAAAGATGGCTACCTTCAAAAGAATCCCCTATTAGGAGCTTTTCTCATACAAAAAATACACGAAATTGCAGGCGAGCCAAAGCAAGTTGATACAGGAGCAACTAGTGTACATCAACATTTTCTTGCAACTGCAAGTCATGAATTGAAAACTCCCCTTCAAGGCCTTCTTGGCGCTGCTGAAATAGCATTAGAAATAGCCTGTTATGGACACTGCGCAAGAGATTCAATGATAGATCTGTTAGAAAAGTTTCTTCCTCAAATTCAGGACCCCATTTTACAACCCGACGCGCAAGATCTTCTCAAGCAGTGCGCAGCAATTCGAGAAAGAATTAGTGAAAAGGCGGAAGATTCCCTGAAAACAATTATCGAGTGCGCTGATCAATTAAACCGGATTATTAATGATATTTTGAATATTACGCAAATGCAGCGAGGTAAACTCCAACTAAATAAATGCACCTTTGCAACTCAGATTTTTTTTACCTCTTCGCAATTGAAGTTATTACAGAAAAAAGCGAGTGAGAAAGGATTAGAATTTAACATAGCTCTTGATCCTAATCTCCCAGCACATTGTTATTCCGATCCCGTTAGAATCCAGCAAATACTTACAAATCTTATCGAAAATGCAATCAAGCATACACCGTCAGGTTCGATAAATATTCAAATTATAGTTGAGAAAAAAGATGCAATAAACTGCAAACTACTCATAAAAATTGAAGATACTGGAGTCGGAATTCCAGAAGATGCTATTGGTCGCATTCTACTTCCTTTTGAGCAAGTACATACATCAAGTGGTGGGACTGGGCTAGGATTATCTATTGCAGCTCACCTAATTAGCCTTCTTTCAGATCAAGGTCAATTATCTATTACAAGTGAAATAAATAAAGGTTCCACTTTTTCCTTTCCATTAATTGTAGAGATGCCTCCAAAGGACTCATTAGCGCATGTGTATGCTAAGTTTCATACCCCCCCTTTACTATCAAAAAAACCATTAAAGTTTCCAACTACGCTTCTCATTGAAGACAATAAAACAAATCAAAAAGTTTTGTCCCATCTTTTGAGTTCAAATCGAAAAATAGAGCTAGATCTTGCTGAAAATGGAATCGATGCCCTGATAAAAATCCTTGCAAAACTTGGGCAAGATGCTTCTGAATTAATAAGACTCTATCAAATACCTGAAAAACATCCTCAGTTAATTGAAACTATTAAAACCCATCTTCGACAAATTACGACGATCCCCTATGAACTACTCTTTGTTGACTTGAGGATGCCATATCTTGACGGAGCTCAGATGATCAAAATTTTAAACGAATGTGGCATTGGAAGGGGAGATGATTATCGAATTCAGCTTGAAACAGTAGGAATTTCAGGAGACACTTATTCCGCGGATACCGAAACGGCATTTCAAACACTTGTCGATGAATTACTGGGAAAACCTATCTTAAAACAAGACCTAACAAATACTCTTATTAAACATCTTAAAGTTGAAGAAGACATGCCTATTATTATGCCTTCTACAACTCCTTTAGGAGTCATCCAAATCCATGAGAGCCTATACCAAGCCTTCGCAAATACTCTTGACCCTAATGCCCCCGAAATTGCAGAAATAGATCCACAAGCCATCATTATAAAAATATTATCTCAATATCAAGTTCCGAAAGATGAAGTCCTAACGTTGATAGATTCTAAGCAGCTCGTAACTTCTAAAAAAAGCTACTCCCATCCTTTGTTTCTAGAAGAGCTTCAAAATTACTCGTTCCATTTTTTTCAGATTTGCCCGAAACAAACAATCTAAGGTTTTAATGATTTAATGTCTCCTTGCACATTTTTAAAATCATCTTCTTTCCCACTTTCCATGTATTTTTGATAATCCGTATTTAATTTTATCTCCATAGATCCCCCTTCTCTTTTAAGAATGCAACTCACGAGTTCATTGATGATGGGCAAAGCTTTATCCATGGCATCTTTATACTTTGCTTTTTGCTGTACTAGAGTTGATTTGTGATATCCCTCAAGGGCTTTTTCAAAAAGTTTTACACTTTCTGCATATTCGTTTTTATATGCGTCCATATCTTTTGGTGGAATGGAACTGGGATTTATTGGAACAGACATTTTTGCACTCCAAATTTCACTTTAAATAAATAAGATAAACGGTTTAAATAAGAAAAATTTTAAATTAACAACTTTGGTAGATATGAGCAAGTTGAGAAATGCAATATTAACTGTCAGTTTGCTTATTCTTTCAAATGGATACGCCATTGAAGTTCTGCGCCCCCCTCCTCCTGAAAAAATACAAAAGGAGATTGAGCGCACTCAACATGAGATTAGTACAGCAGAAAAAATGTTTGTCCCTTGGTATACAGGGCCTCTTCTGACTGGTTCTGCAAATAATGCTCAGCCGGGGCAATTTGTTGTGCAACCTTATCTTTTTGTTACAAATACTTATGCAAACTATGACGGAAATCGCAATTCTCGATCTATTCCAAATTTTATTTCCTATAAACCCCTTCTTATTCTCCAAACTGGAATTACAAAATGGCTAGATATTACGCTTACTTTGCAAGGTTTACATAATCGACAAAGCGGCCACTCCTCTACAAATTTTGCAGACACCTCAGTGCAACTCGGATTTCAAATAGTAAAACAAAAACCCTATGTTCCCTCAATTAGAGCAACACTTACAGAGTCCTTTCCTACGGGAAAATATGAAAATTTAAGTAGCTCTAAAGGTGGAGTGGATTCCACAGGCTCAGGTGCCTTTGAAACCACTTTTGGTATTAATTTTTCTAAAATTTATTGGTGGTTTCCGCAGCATCCGATCAATCTTCGTCTATCTCTAAACTATCTCATTCCAGCAAATGTGAATGTTAAAGGTTTTAATACCTATGGCGGAGGATTTGGAACGAAGGGGACAGTAAGTCCTCCAAACACCTTTGCAGCAGGATTTGGAGCAGAATTTAGCCTTTCTGAGAAATGGGTGCTTGCAACGGATCTTTCCTACTTTACAAGTGAGCGTATTACATTTTCTGGAAAATCTGGAAAGAATAGCTCCGGCATGAAAGCTCATACCGGAGCACCTTCGAGTGATCAACTAAGCATTGCTCCCGCAATTGAATATAACGTAACAAGCAACATAGGGATCATCGGTGGTGTTTGGTTTAGTGTTCTTGGCCGCAATAGTTCTGACTTCGTATCAGGAATTTTATCTGTCGTATATGTATTCTAAAACCTCTTGTCCATTAACAGTCGATTCAAAGCCTAGAGTCAAAAACTCTAAAATAAACCTATTTCCTTGAGAGAACTCTTTAACAGCCTTTGCAACATCTGCCCAATAAATAGAATCAATCATTTCTCCATCACTATCAATTAACACAATTCTATCTACTTGATCAACACGTTGAATCTGCTCAACAAAGTCAATTAAACAAACTTTTCCCTCTGAATCCATCATCAAATTATTTGACTTAATATCAAGTGGCTCTTTATGTATTACTGCATAATCCAAAAAGTTTTTTATTTCAGATAATAGTTGCTTAGCTTCCTTGGTTTGGTCATCAAATGATAAATTATTAAACCACATGGAATAATCCACATTAGAGACGGCCTTTTCTACCACAAAATATCCATTCTTTAATGGATTATTCAAAATGCATGTTACATTCAAATGGGTCTCGATTCGCAGGTATTGATCATATGCATTTTTTGCATACTGCATAAGCGGCTTAATACCACACTGCTCGCGATAAGATTTTACTACGATTTGATCATTTGAATGTCCCTTCACTAAGGCGTTTTCCCCGGTCACATTATACACATCAGAAAAATCTCCATTTGCAAATAATCGAACTATTTGACCACTTGATTTAGGAATCATTCCAGATCTTATCATTTCTGCACTCTTTGAAAAAACATTCCCAGTTGGTGCATCCGAATTTCCAAAAATACTTTTTCTACCCTTTCCTTTACGAGGGGCCTCTGGCGCTCGTCTACCAGCACTAATCGCTGGACTAATAAAAGAAAACTCTGGCTTAGGATCTTTCGAAACACGATCCTGTAATGAAAGTGGAGAAAGTGATGGGGGTGATGGTTGTATCTCCGTTAAAGGACATCTTTTTTTACGTGGGGGGCTGGGGCTGTCGAAATTTGGTTTCGGAAGTGAAAATTCAACTGGATTCATATTACACCTATCATTTGTTTTTTTAATAATAAAAAGTATAATACAAAGCATTAGCAATTAAAATAAACAAAATACTTTTAAAGTATTTTGTTTACAATATAAATTATTTTAAGAAAAAGCAATTAAATTAATTATTAGGTATATTATAGCGCATCAAGATCGTGTATTTCCCAGCCTTCTAATAAAAATGTGAGAATATGGTCATTTCCCTGAGCAAATTTTATTGCAGCTTTTTTAATACCTGTCAAATATTCCCATTTGACATCGTCACCGTCATCATCGACTAAATCCCCATCTAGCCCAGGCGTAATCTCCTCCATAAAATCAACCAAGATAACCTTTCCATCCCTATCCATCATCAAATTTTCTGGTTTGAGATCTAAAGGCTCATTGTTTTTAAGTGCATACTCAAAAAACACTTTTAACTGATCAAGTAGCCTTTTTGCCTCAGGAGATTGCTCCTCAATCGCGCATTCATTATCCCACAAGGAGTAATTTATCTGTGATCGTGCTTTTTCCACGACAAAATATCCTTCAACAAGTGAATTATTCAAAATACGTGTCACATTCAAACTATCTTTAATTCGTTGATATTGATCCAAGGAATTTTGTGCATAGATTGGTAATCGTTTAACCAATAGTTTCTGAACGTAAGCTTTCACAAGAATTTGCTCGTTAGTTTCTACTTTATATACATTAAAAAAGCTACCATAAGTAAAATAACTTGTTTTGAAATTTGAGATCTGTCCCTTTGCAATTAAGACTGCCGCATTCGAAAATACATTTGGTTTAAATCTTTTTTGAGAATATCCAGGCGTTGCAGGAGGACATTTTTGCGATGAAATACCTGAACTCATATCTACAAAATTCGGTAGAGGAATTGGAAGAGGCTTAGAAGTCCCTACAAAAAACTCTACTGAAGGAAATCCACCTTGAGTAACACGCTCAGCAAGTGGTGTGTGTGGTGAGGAGGATGAAGAACGCTCAGATGGGGAAGGGCATTTTCTTTTTGGTCTTGGCTCATCATCAAAATAAGCTTCTAACTGTCGTTTAGAACCGAATCCAGTAATTGACACAATAATACTCCTTTAAATAAATTTTTACAATAACTAATTATAACGTATGGGTTTATAATTAAAAAGCGGTAAAATTTATTATATTAAGTAAAAACTATTTACAGTTAATTAAATTACTTATTACTAGCCTTTTCCTGCTCCAATAAATTAAAAAAAAGTTTTGATTCAGCAATAATGATTCCAGAGAGAGCAAAGAGCCCGATGAGATTTGGAAATGCCATTAGCCCGTTCATAATATCGACAAGCGGCCATACAATGTCTATGCTAAGGACTGTGCCAACAAACACTATCATGCAAAACAGGATGCGGTAATAGACTAGAACCCTCTCTCCAGCGAGATATTCCACGCATTTTTCCCCATAGTAGGCCCAACCTACAATCGTCGAGTAGCCGAAAAGAATAATTCCAATTGTAACAATATTTGCGCCCCAAGGAATAGAGCTGCGAAAAGCTTGAATTACAAGGCCTGCTCCATTTAATAGACGTCCAGAGCTATCCGTCTGGCCTAAAACCCCAGTGACAGAGATCACAAGAGCTGTTATGGAACATACTATAATTGTTGATAGAAAGACTGTTGTCATAGAGATCAAGGCCTGGCGCCCAGGCACATCTGTTTTTGCAGCAGCTGCTGCTATGGGAGCGCTTCCAAGTCCTGCTTCATTTGAAGAGACCCCTCTTGCAACACCATACTGAAGAGCTGCAATCATCCCCGATCCAATAACTCCCCCTTTGACAGCATCTCCAGTAAAAGCGCTTTTAACAATAAGAAGAAGACTTGCTGGGATTTCTCCTATATGCATAAATAATATCACAAATCCTCCAACCATATACATAGAAGCCATGATAGGAACTAAAAATGCACATACTTTTCCAATGCTATTTATTCCACCAAGAAGCACGACAGCTGTTGCAACAGTCAGGATGATTCCTGTTACGTAATGGGGAAAGTCTGTGAGATAATACATCGCTTCAGCGATAGAGTTTGATTGTGTCATATTCCCACCAAAAAAGGCAGACATTGCCCCAAATAGAGCAAAGGCTACTGCAAGCCATTTCCACTTAAGCCCTTTTTCGATGTAATACATGGGGCCACCGCACATCTGCCCTCGATGATCCACAACGCGATACTTAACAGCTAAAATGGCTTCTGAAAATTTTGTAACCATTCCAACAAGGGCAATCACCCACATCCAAAATATGGCACCAAATCCACCGCCAACAATAGCTGTTGCAACTCCTGCAATGCTCCCAATTCCAATGGTTGCAGCGAGTGCTGTCATAAGTGCTTCAAATTGACTGATATCCCCTTCAGCCTCTTTATCTTGCCTTGTAAACGCAAGTTTGAGTGCATATCCAAGGTAGCGAAACTGCATCCCTCGAAGGCGAATGGTCAGATAGAGACCTAAAAGAACAAGTAAAATAATGAGGACCTTTCCCCACATCCAGTTATCAATAAGCTGGAGCCATTTTACTATGGAGTCAGAATGAATTGTCATAGTTAATATATGCTTGATCAGCGAATTATTTTCTACGCTCTTTCTTTTCTGCTTTTAGGATTGCTTCAAAAGTTTTGGTTTCTTTTGCAACAACACCTGCTAAAACAAAAAGGCAAATAATATTTGGAAATGCCATTAGCCCGTTCATCATATTTGCAAAGCCCCAAACAAATTGTAAGCTTAGAACAGAGCCCGGCAATACAATGAAAGAAAAAAGGATGCGATAGGCTTTAACCATTTTAATTCCAAAGAGATATTCGATACATTTTTCCCCATAAAAGGCCCAACCTAAAATCGTTGAGTAGGCAAAAGGAACAAGTGCAATGGTTACAATAATTCCTCCAAAAGGAAGAATGTTATCAAATGCACTAAGGGCTAAATTTGAACCATCTAGTACTTTTCCATCCGGACCAATGTCTCCAAGAACTCCTGAAATTGCAATGACAAGTCCTGTGATTGTACAAACGATCCCTGTTGTAATGAACACGCTGCACATAGAAACGAGGGCTTGTCTACCTGGCGTATCCGTTTTTGCAGAAGCTGCTGCAATCGGAGAACTTCCAAGTCCCGCTTCACTAGAAAACACGCCGCGAGAAATTCCCATCTGGATCGCAAGCATAACTCCCGCCCCAGCAAATCCACCGACTGCCGATTGTCCATGAAATGCGGAATTAAAAATCATAACAAAGGCTGCAGGAACAGCTTCAATGCGGAGTAAAATAATAATGAGCCCGCCTGCAATATAAAAAATTGCCATAGCTGGAACCAAATACCCTGCAATTTTCCCGATGCTCTTTATCCCTTTAATTAGGGCCACTCCAACAAGCAGCATAAGAATAATTCCAGTCCAAAGGGGAGGAATATGAAAAAGGCTATCAAGCGCTTCGGCTACAGAATTTGCCTGCACCATATTCCCGATTCC
>DAOWHK010000199.1 GCA_030641465.1 Parachlamydiales bacterium
AAGTCCGGTTCCAAGGTTAGCTCCATTTTTTCCGTGATTTAGAAGTAGATAGCGCGCGTCGATGAAGGGCTGCCAGGAGGTCTTTTCAAATGCATGGTAGAGAGAAAATTTAGAATACTGGTTTTTGTATCCGACGCCATCACCTTCTCTTTGCGCTGCGATCATTTCTAAAGATTCAATGTGGAATGCAGAAATTAAGGGAATCAGGCAAAGGATTTTTTTGATAAGTGACATAAAGGTCTCTAAAGTTAGTAATGTGGAATTTGATCATAATCAAAATATTTTTATTTTCAAGCTTTTAATCAAACCCAAGTCTTGACTTAGTTAATCAGTGCTTCCATGAGTTATAAATCCATTGTTACAGTATTGTCTTTTGAAATTAATATGACACCGTCTGGATCAGTAAGACTAAAGCTGTTAACGGAATTTTGAGTCCCCGTGCAGTGCTCAATTCGCCCAGAAATCACTGAATTTGGAGAGACGAGAAGAAATCCATTCTGTTGATTGCTATTTGCATTGCAGGCTTTATATATAGTATGGAAAGGATTGAACGCAAAAGTCTCTACGCTAAACCCATTTACTCCATTGCTATTTGCACTGCATTGATCAAACGCAGCTTTTACTGAAGAGGGGGTGGCTGAAAGTGCAAGTAAGGAAAATCCATCCGTTCCATTGCTATTTGCTTCGCAATACCTAAAATGGAGATTGGCATATACGTCATTGAAAATAAATATTTCCACTCCTTCATCGGCTACATTATTAAACTGACAAGATGTAGCTATGCAAGAAAAGCTTGCTTCTTGCGCAACTAGGAACATATTGGAGCTACCCTGTGTATCTAGAAAACGGCTATTACATAAGTTAATTGAGCTTTCGGAATTATTAATTGCATTCCATATAAAACCATTTGTTATATTGTTAATAAAGTCTGAATTATTGACGAATATCATTGTTTTCCCCTGTAGGGAAGCGCCTGCTAGGCCTTGTGCCATATTACTAGAAAAATTTGAGTTGGAAATGTTTAGAACTAGTGGGCCATTTGCTCCGAAACCCCCACCTTGGAGAGTATTTCTTATGGAATCTGTGCAATTAATATTGATGGTTGAAGGATTAGGGTTAATGTTATCAAGAACAATTCCAATTCCAGCCGACCCATCGATAATTATTCCATTAATGGTATTATTGATCGCAAGGGTGATTCCATTTCCCGTAGTGTTAGTGATGACAGGTCTTAATTCTGTAAGTTTTGGGATGGTAACGGGGCCAAGGGTTGTTCCAACTGTTAGAGGGCTTCCAGATCCTGCAAGGGTTTGGTTTTCTTGCATTACAACTCCCATATCCATGCCAGTCGTTGTTCCATCGCCTCTAAATACGTAAATTGTATCACAAGGAGTAGAAGCATTTTGCGCCTCAAGTAGCGTCCCAAATGGGCTTTCAAAAGTGCCACAGCTGCCACATAGGTTGTTTACAAAAATATAATTTAGAGTTTTTCCACACTTATTTTTTGCGATGACTTTTCTTTTTTCCGTGTCGAGAATCATTGGCTCAAATCTCTCAACAGGTCTTAGGCGATGCAAACGGGGCGTTTTTGTTTTTACAGCTTTCATTCCCTTGCAGTCTAGCGGAATGCGAATACCAAATGTACCACTGACATTTGTTCCAAACAGGCGATCTCCTGAAACCATTACTTCTGCATGAATAAGATCATTATAGGTAACTCTTAGTTTTCCATACCCACCAAATGTATCAAGGCTTGCTTTTTCAAAATAATAACCGCTTCCAGCAACATAGATATTAAAATCGTTCCAGTAGGAAGAGAGGTATCCAAGTTCGAGATTTGTTCCAGTTAGTGCCAGACGATCTGTTTGATTGATGATCAGGTGATTTCCTTTAAATTTTGCAAAGGATGGGGCTTTGACATTTTTTTCCCGATTTTTTATAGGGAAGTATCCATTAAAGTAGCACGTAAATTCTCCATAGTCTTTTCCAGAAACAAGTAGGGGATGAGTGTAGGAAAGTCCTGCAGTAATTTGGTTGAAGTAGTGGTCTGTTTTACTTTCTGTTAGATCAAAGTAGGCGTATCCCGTAAGGCGGTTTTCTTTTTCAAATTGGTAGCCAAGTCCGGTTCCAAGATTTGCTCCATTTTTACCGTGATTTAGAAGTAGATAGCGCGCGTCGATGAAGGGCTGCCAGGAGGTTTTTTCAAATGCATGGTAGAGAGAAAATTTAGAATACTGATTTTTATATCCGACGCCATCTCCCTCTCTTTGTGCAGCGATCATTTCTAGAGATTCCACATGGAAAGTGGAGATAAGGACAATCAGGCAAAGGATTTTTTTGATGAGTGACATAAGGGTCTCTAAAGTTAGTAACATAAAACTTGATAGTAATCAAAATATTTTTATTTTCCAGTTTATTATTTTTTTACTCAAGTTTATTACTTATTTATTCAAGTTTATTACTTATTTATTCAAGTTTACTACTTGTTTGTTCATGTTTATATATATAATATTTAACATTGATTAATTATCGTTTTTAATACTAAAATGAATTAACCGACAGAGTTAATGCGTGATTGTTTTGAAAAAAGAAAAAAGTTTATTATATAAAGTTGAAGACTTAGTTTTTTCTTACTATTTAGGTAAGCAAAAAATTGAAGCGCTTCGAGGCCTTAGCTTAGAGATTCCAGCGTCAGAGCTTATTACTATTTCAGGGCCATCAGGTTCTGGAAAATCGACACTTCTTAATATTTTGGGGCTTATTGATAAAGTGGAAGGGGGCAAGGTATTTTTTCAAAATCAAGACATTAGTTTAATGAGTGAAAAAAGACAAAATCAACTGAGAAAATTTCAGATAGGATTTATTTTTCAACAGTTTCATCTAATCCCCGTTCTTTCAGCAGAAGAAAATGTGAGATATTTTTTATCAAGGCAGCAACTTTCTAAAAAAGAAATCAAAGATCGCACAGAAGATTCCTTAAATGCGGTAGGTCTTTTTGAACATCGCAGGAAAAAACCCTCAGAATTAAGTGGTGGGCAAAAGCAAAGGGTTGCGATTGCAAGAGCTATTGCAAAGCATCCTGATGTAATTATTGGAGATGAGCCAACGGCAAGTTTAGATCAAAAAACAGGGCTGGAAATTATGGAGATTTTAGCACGCCTTGTAGAAGAGAGAAAAAGTACGGTGATTTTGACAACGCATGATGCAATGGTGCAATCTTTTTCCTCTCAAAATTTTCATATTCAATATGGAAGGCTTTAGCAAAAAATGTGGTTTATTCTTAGCATAAAAAATCTTTTCCGAAATTCTAGGCGGACATTAGCAATACTATTTACTGTAGCTCTAGGAACTGGGGCGCTTTTTTCCTTTGATGGGTTTATAAATGGTGTGCTTGGTGAATTAAAGTATAGCACGATTCATTCGAATTATGGTGATGGTCAAATCAATACAAGGGGATATCGGGAAACTGTTTTTGAAGAGCCGACAAAGCACTGGATGGGTAATAGTGAGCAAATGCAAGAGTTCCTTTCAGATTTAGATGGAATCGATTATGTCTTTCCGAGGGTGAGTTTTTCAGGATTGATAAAGCATGGAAAAACTACAGTTGGAGGCTCTGGGCAAGGTGTTGATGCAGAAAAAGAAGCGGAATTTTTTCATAGCCTAAATGTGGAAGAGGGTAAAACTTTAAGTACGGAGTCAAACGGGATTCTTCTTGGAAAGGGACTTGCAAAAGCGTTAGATGTTCGGCCAGGGGACACTGTGACTGTAATTGCAACTTCCACAAAGAGTATTATCAATAAAGCAAAATTTGTAGTTACTGGTATTTTCCATACGGGCTCAGTAGAATTTGATAGTCGTATGTTTCGCATTCAACTTGTCGCTGCTCAAAAACTTTTGAAAACAACAAAAATTGAATCGATCGCCCTTGGTCTTAAAAATCATTCCGATTGGGCTTTGATTGCAAAAGCTCTAGAAGCTTCCTTTCCAAATCTAGAAGCAACTTCATTTGATGTTTTAGATAAGATCTTTTATCAGCACTCCGTAGATTGGTTAAAGGCGCAGTTTAATGTTGTACAGGTGATTATTTTAACGATTGTGCTACTTGGGATTTTTAATAGCATTTCGGCCTCGATTTTGGAGAGGAAACTAGAAATTGGAAATTTTCGTGCAAATGGAGAGTCGGTTTTTCAGGTAATGCTGCTTATTGTTACAGAAGGGGGACTTCTTGCTATTATGGGGAGTTTACTCGGAATGGCAGGGGCCTACTCGGCGCTTATGCTTTTTGTAGACAAGGGGCTGTTAATGCCACCAGGTCCTGGGCAAACACGCCAATTTCTTGTCACATTTTCCTTTGATTGGTCCATGGTGCTTTATACACTCATGCTAAGTAGCATTGCTGCAATTTTTGCCTCATTTCTCGCTGGGATTAAAGTTGCAAAGATGTCCATTGCAACCTCATTAAGATCTCACTAAATACTAGAGACTCGTTGTTAATTTAGTGTCATCCACAATTAAAATTGTATTTGTTGTATCAGAAATATTAAAATTTGCAATGGAATTCTCGGTTCCGATGCAGCAATTTATTTGACCTGAAATCGGTATTGGGCTAGATATTACATATCCCGTAGCTTGATTGCTTTTTGCCTCGCAATCATTAAGTACAGCGTTAAGAGTTCCATTACTCATATTTACTTCAAATCCATTTATAACATTGTTGATTGCTGAGCAATTTTGCATTAAGAGGTCAATTTCGCTTACACTGAATTCTTGAACTTCAAAGCCACGTCCTAACCCATCATTAAATACACAGTTTGTGACTTTGCAAGTGATTTGGGATTTTTCTACGAGGAGCTGAGCGTTGGTATCTTCA
>DAOWHK010000045.1 GCA_030641465.1 Parachlamydiales bacterium
AGGTAGTTTTTTTCTTGCAACTTCCAAGCCATTTGAAAAAGATCTGCAATGGATGTAAATTTTTCTCGTATCAAAGAAAGTTTGTGACCCTCTCTGAGTTCAAAAAGAATCCGCATAAAAAACTGGTTTGTTGAAAGGTCACCAAATTGTGATGATTCAATGATAAATCCTTGCATATCAAAGAGGAAAGTCGTTACTTTCGCGACAATTCCAAGCCTGTCTTCGCAAGAGAGCGTTAAAATATACTGCTGTTTATTCATAAGAATTATGCTACCAGAAAACACGATAAAATTGAATAATGATTTTTTTTAACCAGAGCTTCCTAAAGGAGAGAGTCGATGTCAAAAAAAACTATAAAGATCGCAGTTACAGGGGGCTCTGGACAAATTGCTTATAGCCTTCTTTTTCGGATTGCAAGTGGAGAGCTTTTTGGGAAAGATCAGCCAATAACTTTGCATGTTTTAGAAATCCCACATGGACTTGAGAGTCTTAAAGGTGTTGTTATGGAGATCGAGGACTGTGCGTTTCCTCTTGTTCAAGAAATAAAAATTGGTACTGATCCAAAGGAAATTTTTTCAGAAGTAAACTACGCAATTCTTGTCGGATCTAAACCGCGCGGGCCTGGAATGGAGAGGAAAGACCTACTTGATGCTAATGGAAAGATTTTTCAGGAGCAGGGAAAAGCACTGAATCAAGTTGCAGCAAAAGATGTACTCGTTTTTGTAGTTGGCAATCCTTGTAACACAAATTGCTTGATTGCCATGCATAATGCCCCAGATATTCCAAGACGTCAGTTTTGTGCAATGACAAGGCTTGATCAAAATCGAGCAGAGGCGCAGATAGCAAAAAAAGCAGGTGTTTTATTAAGCCAAATCGAAAATATGATCATTTGGGGTAATCACTCCGCAACGCAAGTACCAGATATTTGCAATGCAAAAGTTGACAATAAACCTCTTCGAGACGTCATTACTGATAAAGAGTGGCTAGAAAACACCTTTTTTGAAACAGTACAAAAAAGGGGCGCTGCAATCATTAAAGCCCGTGGCAAATCCTCTGCAGCATCAGCTGCAAATGCAATTATTGATGGGATTCATAGTTATCTTAAAGGTTCAAATAGACTTTTTTCCTCCTGCATTGATGCAACCGGCAACCCATATGGAATTGAGGAAGATCTCTGCTTTTCTTTTCCCTGCAGGTGGGTTAGTAAAAACCAAATAGAGATTGCAAAAGACTTCTCTTTCGATGACTTTCTTGAGAAAAAAATGCGCCTTACTGAAAAAGAATTAATAGAAGAGCGCGATTTAGTCACAAGTTTGTTATAAGAAAATTTTGGTCAAATTGGGGGTGAAAATGAGTGATGACGAAGTTCTTTTCGAAGTAAGGGAGGAAAATTTAGAAACAGGAATGCGCGGCTATCCAGTCGGTTACTGCACAACATCGAGCGTTGATCCGATCGAAGGACTATTCTATAAAGGAAAGCCAATCTCAGAGCTCTACCTCTTATCTCCAGAAGAGGTGATCCGTATGCTTGTTGATGGAAAAGAGCTTCCAAAAGATAGAGCAATTTCGAAAGAAGTGTCAGAGCATATCGAGTCACTTTCTAGAAAAGGGCATCCCATGAAACTTCTAAACATGGCCATCCAAACGCTTGGAATGATTGAAGGGAAAAAGGATTATGCTCTTGATCAAATGCAGCTCATTGCAAAAATGCCTCATCTCGTTGCAACCGTAATCAATTATCACGCAGGATGGGGAGCTACCCCTCTTCCAAATCCAAATCTTGGTTACATGGAAAATTTTGCAGAAATGCTAAATACTCCAGATTGCGAGAAAGAATCGTTAACAGAAGTGATGCGCCTTTTTAATATTTTACATTTTGATCATGGCGGAGGAAATCTCTCAGCATTTGTTGGGAAAGCTGTGGCATCAGGGCTCCAAGACATGTATGGCTCGATCGCAGCTTCAATGCTTGCACTCGAGGGCCCAAGACATGGAAAAGCAAATCAAGATTGTTTGGAATTTGTGCAGGGAGTGCTCTCAGAAGTTGGAGAGAACGCAGCCCCAAGTGACGTAGAAAAACTCCTAAGAGCGCGGCTTAGTAAAAAAGAGCTGATCTTTGGATTCGGCCATGCCGTACTACGAGCAGAAGATGCAAGAGCGACCATTTTATACAACTTTGTGAAAAAAAACTTTAGAGATCACCCCCTTGTGAAAATTGCGCTTCACCTAAGAGATGTAGGTCCCAAAGTTCTTAAAGAAAATCCAAAAATTGCTAATCCCTATCCCAACGTCGATGCAATTTCAGGAACTGCGCTCTCAGCTGCAGGATTTGAATACCCCATTTATTTTACTCTCCTTTTTGGCCTTGCAAGAGTTGTCGGAGTGTCGACACAAATCGTCTATGAACGCATAGAAGCTCGTGGAGGAAAAGGCACTCCCATTATTCGCCCCAAATACCCCTACAAAGGATAAATTTTGTGAAAGGAAAAAAAGTTCTCTTTGAAATTACCGAAGAAAAACTCGAAACAGGTCTTCGTGGTTATCCTATCGGTTACTGCACTACATCGAGCGTGGATCCAATCAAAGGTCTTTTTTATCGAGGAAAACCTGTAGAATCTTTTTGCACAAAAACGCCAGAAGAAGTCATGCACTATCTGATCACAGGAAAAGAAGAAGGAGTTGATGATTTTGCTAAAGTGTTAAAAGAGGAATCAACTCTTTCTGAAAACGTTACCAATCACATTCTTGAGCTGCCAAGAAATGCTCATCCAATGAGACTTTTAAGTATAGCCGTGCAACTTCTCGGCATTCTCGAAGGAAAAGGGGGTTATCGAGAAGATCAATTACAACTCATTGCAAAAATGCCTCACTTAGTTGCAACAGTCATCAATTACCACGCAGGGTGGGGACAAACTCCAAAGCCCCGTAACGATCTAAGCTATATGGAGAATTTCACACATATGCTAAATGTCCCAAAAGGGGACAAAACTAAACTTATTGCCATCATGGAGCTCATCAACATTTTGCACTATGATCACGCAGGGGGCAATCTTTCTACATTTGTTGGCAAATCTGTCGCCTCAGGCCTCCAAGACATGTACGGATCCATTGCAGCTTCAATGCTGGCGCTTGGAAGCGTAAGACATGGAAAAGCAAATCAAGACTGTTTGGAGTTTTCAAACAGCCTTATCCTAAAATACGGAAAAGAGGTCACAGACGAGCAAATAGAAGACTGTATTCGGGAACGGCTAAAAAATAGAGAGCTAGTTTTTGGATTTGGGCACGGAGAGCTGCGTGCAGAAGATGTAAGAGCGAGCATTCTCTACGCCTTTTCTAAAAAACACTATCCAGATCATCCCCTTGTAAAAATTGCGCTCCGCCTTCGAGAAATTTGCCCAAAAATTCTTAAAGAAAATCCAAGAATCTCGAGTCCTTATCCCAATGTCGATGCCATATCAGGCACGGCTCTATCTGCTGCAGGCTTTGAGTATCCCGAGTATTTTACCCTTCTTTTTGGCCTTGCAAGAGTTGTAGGCATCTCTACTCAAATCGTCTACGAAAGACTTGAGGCGCGCAGTGGCAAAGGCACCCCAATCGTCCATCCTCAATACCTCTATAGAAATCCCTGAACTGTTCCTAATCACTCCCTTTTTATACACAAACCACTTTAAGACTTGGGTTTTGACTTCGTCGGCCTTCCTTCACAATTTTTGTCCTTACTCGTTCCTTGCCTCCCGGCAATGATCACTTGCTCCGGCCCAAAATTCTAAACACTCCCTTCTTGTAAAATTCCCAAGTCGTCAAGTGGTTTGTGTATAAAAATTCTTTGTTGTAAGTAACTAATTACAAGTAGGTGTCTTTCTTTTTAAAGTAATTAAAGAATTAATTACGTAATGATGTTATAATATTAATTAAAATAAGGAGTTATTATGACTGTAACTAATCGTAGTGAAATTGAAATTATCCAAGATAAAATGAGTTGTGTTAAAATTCGTCAGAATTATGCGCATCGTAAAGGTGAAAAAAAAGCTTGCAAGATTTGGGGTGATATCCACAATCGATTATCAGGCCAACTAGTAGATGTTAAAAATAGAGTATATAGAGTGGAGGGTCGACCTACCATAGAGCCCTATGAAGAGCGGTTTAATGGAGCATTTGTTTCAATAAAGCATTGCATACTAAATAATGAGAATGAAGATTGGAGTGTAATTTTTAAATATGCAGAAAATTTACTAGGCCAGATAAAGCAGAACTTAAAAGCTCCGGGTAACAAGGTAACCGAGGCGACTCAGCGGGTTGAGAATGCTAAGCTAAACGCAGATGAAGCACTACTAAATAGTTTAGAGAAATATGGAGATTTTGCAATGCTGCGTAAAGCTTCATCTCAGTTATTGGACTGCAAAGAAGATCTTAATCATCTAAAGAAGAACTTAAAAGCTCAGAATAAAACAGGTGAATATCCTGAAAAGCATCTTTTGGCGATTTCCTTTCTTTTGTCACTAAAAGCGTTATATCCATATGATTTATTATACGCTGTATTTAATGATTTAGAAATCCAAAAAATACGGAAAAAATTTGGAGTAGATGGAATAGATGAGAATTCTTTGATAAAGATTAGAGATATGTCGAAAAGTTTTCCAGCTGTACGATTAAATCAATTTTTAGCCCTTTCCTGCTGCTCTCTTGAGGATGGGCATGAACAGGCCCTTAAGAGCATTAATCAGATCGAACGAGAATTACTAAAAGTATTGGATTATCAAATCTATCTACCTCATAGCTTTTGCGGCGGCGCCAACATGCCGATGTGGTTCTAAAACCCTATTTGGGCTTGCTCTCAAAAGTCCATTCCTAAGTTTTTATCGCTCTTTTCATTAAATTTCGTAATTCTGTAACCCGCTTATATTTAGACATATGCCAGTTTACAAAATTACAAAATTTGATCGAAAATCTTCGAAAAATCTTTAGAAAGTGATTTTCTAAACATTCCTCATTTCTATGCTGTTAGAAATCAACAGGTTATAAATTAGTTAATAATAATTAAATTATATGTTATAATGCTATTATAATAATAACTAATTGTAATAGCGAAATGATACATAATTTACCGAAAGGTATAAATCCTGTCATAAATCTTGAAAAAATAATAACTAAGCTTACTCAAAGAGTGGAGGTTGCAAGTCAGCAAGTGATGAAGGCACAGAGAAATCTCAATGAAGTGGGAATGCAGTTTGTTAATCCAAGTGCCAAACAACTTCTACTTGCTGCCCGTAAAGCATCAAAAATAGTAATGTGTTGGAAAGGTGTGCGAGATCGATATGCAAGAGAATTGCAAGCTACAAAAGTAGAGTTGCAGGAAATGTCAGGGGAATATAGCTCATTTCCCGAAAGAGCAAACCAAGTCTTTTGCGAGATTGTGAAAGGCCTTCGGGATCAAAATGGCCCATTTAGTGTAAAAAAACAGCAGGAAATTCTTGAATATGCGCAAGCCTTAGAGCGTAGGATTGTAACTTCTGTAGCTTCGCTAGATGGTAACTACACCTTAAATCAAATTGGAGTGATGGCTCTCTATTGCGCATTATGCGCATTTGCAGAAGTAAACGATTCCTATTATTCGGATTTTAAATGGACAGAAAAAGCATTAGCAAAGATCCAGGACTCTTTGGGTGTTGAAGCAAATCAACGGTCTTTGCCCGGTTGGTGTGATTTTCGAACCTTTTTTCTAAACTTGCTCGCTATTTCCTCAGACCAATTTGAGTGGATGGAGTACGACATTCTTAGCTCAATAGAGTTTAATATATTCCCACCGAATTTTGAGATGGATGAAAAACAGTTAACGTTTGCTAAAACATGTTTAGAAGCTTCTAAAGAAGAGCAAAATACACAGAGGATAAAGTATTGGGAGCTCGAGGTTATAGAATGCCAGGACAAAGTAGCAGAAATAAGGGAAATGTGTAATGGCTTCATGGATGAAATTATAGACTATAGACAAAAAGAGTGGCCAATTACTCTTCCTGCGCATGTGTTGAATATGTCAGGAAAAGTGAATCTTGGGTGTCGGACGATTAAAATTGAAGGGATGGATGACTTTTTTTGTGAAGGGATGTACTTTCCGCTAATTGCTTCCATAAATCAATTAGGCGCCTCTGATAGGGAAATTCCTCTTACCCCTAAAGAAAGTACAAAGATGTCTAAAATTGAAGTTGCGTTGAAAGATGCTTTGTCGAGATGGCAAAACCCTCAGCCGATAGACCTTGAAAAAGTTCAGAAGGGGGAACTTGTTTTTATATCTAGTGGTTGGATAGGGCATACCATAGAAATTGTATTTTATAAGGGGTATATCGCGATCTGTAACACCGGAGATCATAGTGATATAGATGGAAGAATCGTTGCCTGGAAGATAAATAATGCAAGAGTAACTCCAGAAATTCTGTCTAATATTTCTAACATGAAGAATAAGCCAGCCGATGAGGCATACAAGTACCTGCATCACATTTTAATAGCTTTACTATCTGGAAAAAAGAATGATTTTTGCAACCGCCAGGAACTATTTCCTCATGAAGAGCAGGAAGTTGAAAATTGTTCTTGGACTGCGAAACTTGCAGCTACTCGATTTGCTTTTATGGCCCTATCCTGCGAAGAGAGTAGGGAAATGCCATACTTAGATAATGCATTCAAGCGTTATGACACATTTGTAAATTACGTCGCACATTCAACATATGACAATTATCGGAAGTCATTACAAAAATTTACCCCTGAGCTTCAAGATCAATTTCTTAGAGCCGCACAAATAATCCCCAATCCAAGAATCATGGAGGCAATTTAGTGATAATAACTAATGTTGAACATACAGACGCATACCTTAAGCAAAAGAGCGTGCAGCGTAAGAAGATAAAGTTGTAAAAAGCCTAGATATTTCTTCTGCTGCAGTTGGGAATTGTTCTTGGGTATCGAAACTTGTTGATTATGTCGCGCATGGGACTTATCAAAATATCGCCCGATGCTACGATAAGTTTGACCCTAAAGCGCTAGAGGTTGCGAGTTAAGCTCGGACGTACCGCTCTCTTCTTGAGACGTTTTCGTTGCAGTGCGGGTGCTGCGCAAGTAGAAGCGTTGTAAAAAGTCCAAACATTTCTTCTAATGCGATATGACCATTTAGCCAAAATTGCCCCGGAATTCCACTTCCATCTCCAGGATTAAAAAGAGCAATTTTTAATCCTTTTTTTGCTCCAAAATGCGCAACGTCAAGGCAGCTTTTATTGGTTGTGATAACTCCTGAGATGGAACTCACAGATGAGGTGAGGTTTGTGTTGGGGTCGGCAAAAATAATTTTATCAAAATGGTGTCCTTCAGCTTCAATTGCTCTATTTAGAGCTCTTACAAAGCATGCTTTTGCATCTCCTAGAAGTGCGGGGGTCATAAAAGCGCCAAGTCCAAATCCTGGAAGCACAATAACGCGGTCTAGATTTGCTCTTGCTTCGCGAAGAAAATGCAAAAAAATGCGCTCCATTTCTCTTATATATTCTTCTTGGTTAAGTCTTGCATCTTGAATGAATGCAACTCGATCGGTCTGGCTATAGGCTAAATTTGGCGCATTGGATGTGTATGCGCGATAAAAAGGCAGCGTGCCATCTCTTAATAGGGCGCCCTCTTGAGTCTCTTATTGAAGCGCATAAACTTGAGACCATCCGTCCACGAGCTAGGGATTGTTCATTTGGAGATTGAGATCCGTGAGTTAAAATTTGCTCAAGCTCGGCAGCGTTTAAAATTGTCTGGTCATAGCTAATTCTGAGGGAGTCTGCAAGATTTCTGATTTCAGGGCCGCTAAGGGGGAATGCATCGCAGTGATATTCTGTGTTTGGGTCGATAGAATTCATTTGTATCCCGTGCCACCCTGGAAGAGTTCCATTTGCAAGGGAATTTGTAAATTCCTCTCCACCAAGATCTAAAAGGAGTCTTTGCATGCCGAGGCGCGCAGCCTGTGCAATGGCACTTAGATACCCCCCATTAAATGCATTATAATGGACAGCTCTCGGGATTTCCTCTAGCCAGTTTTCTTGCTCACCAAATAAAAAATAGTAGGGAGATAAAATGATGGAAGCGATTTTTTTAATCGCCTCAATAACGCTCTCTAGCAAGTGGCATCCAAACGAGGTGAAGGAAAAAGGTTCAGGTGTTAGTGGGTGTAAATGAGTGGGTTGAGCAATCATTTTGGCATTATAAGATGTGGTCTTATTACATGCAACTTTATTTTATTGTCTATTTTTGTTATTATATTAAATAAAAAAGAGCGCGTAATGTTTACTATTAGTAAAGAAATTAGTTTATCTGTAATTAAAAATGAATTTATACAAGAAATAACTGACACAGAAAATGAAATTGCAGAAGTCACATCTAGACATTTTAAAATGTGCACTCCAGTAAATGTTCAAGGTAGGATGTATTTTTTGCTTCATCGGTATACTTTATATGAACAATCAAGCTTTGTAGCTTCCTCCCTATCAGTTCCTAAATTTCTTGTTGAACCATGGGAAAAACATCTATTTGCTGAAAATATACGAGAAGTGGATTTTTTAAGTGAAGCTTATAAAGATACCAGTTTTTTAGAAAAAAGCCTCGTTTCCATGCAAAAAATGATGCTAAAACAGATTCAGTCCCAGGGGAAGTTTTTAACAATTGATCAAATTAACCACTATATTGGAGAATCGAAAAAGGGCGTAAACACGCAGTTTTTTGAAGAATGGGATCGAGCGAGATTTGATGAAGGCGGGAGTAGAGGTAAGAATATACTGGATACGAGAATGGTTAACTTATTTTTGGAGCTAGGGCGCTCACTACCGCAGCCAGTTGTTATTCAATGTTCAAAAGATGCGTTGCAGAAAATCCAAAATTCTTATTATTTTTTGAGGTGTAAGCATGCAATTTGCACTTTCCCAGAGATTCAAGAAGAGAGTAAAGTCCTTGATTTAAAGCAGTTTTTTGCTCTTTGTTGTTTAGGTGATGAGGATGATTTTGACTTGATTCTTGAAGAAATGGATGAGCTGCAAGAGAATTTTAGGGATTTTGCACGGCTTTGTGACGAAGTAGAGTTTCAAGAAATCTCATGATTTAATCCACCATAGCAAAGTCAAAGTGGTGCAAAAGTTGGAAGGATCACTCTCACGGGCTTGAGGACGCTGCACCGATTTCTAAGTGGCAAAGGTTATCTGGTTCCACGTTGCAATAACAGTCTGCCAAAGGTCTGCTGCTAGCTCAGACGCGCTATTTGCTAAGTAATTCCCAGCGTAGATTATTTCTCTTGTAACAGGAGTGATGATGTGATTGAAAATTATTTGACTAACATAGTTTACTGCCTTGGCAATGCTGTTTAGACCAGATAGAATTGGATGCGCGACATAATTCCATAATAAATTTCCAGCTGCACTGAGGATATAGACGATCCCGTTAAATACTGGGGCAATAATATTCTGAAAGATAAACGATGCGACTTTGGCTGTTGCAAAGGCGAGTTCTTGAATGCATTGAACGATTGTTTTAGCGATAAAATGTGTCACAGGAAACACAATGTTATCCCAAATAGGAGCGATGATGCGCTCAAAGATCCACAGCGCTGTTTGAGCAACTTTTGTAAATAGCTCTAAAATTACACATCCAATACTTTCTGCTACATAAACAATAGCGCTTCCGATTCTTCTAATCGCGGGAATGAGAAGGTTTTGAAAGATCCAATCTGCGATAAGTGCAATTTTATTGCTTAAATACTCAAGGGTCGGGCCGATTTTGGTGAAAACGAAGTGCACGGTAGTGCTAATCCCTTCAAGGACTGGAAAAATAATTTTTTGCCATAGAGGTTTAATGACATATTTAAAGACCGTTTTCGCAAGAGCTGTGATTTGATCGACTAGGAGTGTTGCAGTAAATCTTACTGCTTGAACACAAATTTGCCAAAAAGGCTGGATGACATTTTGAAAGATAAACTGGGTGACTAGGGTAATTTTATCAAAAAGATAGTTAGTAATTTGTGGAAGGGCCTGTATTACATATCTTGGGCCTGCATAAAATAATCCATAAAAAGGAACGGCGCTCGCAACTAAAAGATTTTTTCCAAGTCTTTTTAGAACATCTATGATTTGAGTAAATGCATTATTTTCGCCCGCTCGAGGAGCGTTATCTAGCCGGGTTTCCTGTTCTCCGAATAAAAAATAGTAGGGAGCGATAAAAAATGAATCAGTAGGTGTCATAAATTTATTTTTTTTTATTGATAGGCTAGCACGCAGATGCTTAATTTGCAAGTCTTCAAAGAGCTTCCTGAACTTTAGAAATCTCGTGATTTCTTATTTAGAATTTTCTATAATGCCTGTATGAATACTCCCATTCAAATCGCAGATACATTAAAAAAAGAAGCTGACATTCTTCTCTATGAAAAAGGTCTGTATGATCTTTTATCAAAGTATGGGAAAGTCTCCTTTGTAGGAAGCTATGCCCTTGATTTACTCGCCTGGAGAGATATTGATCTTGAGCTGCAGATGCAAGTGCCCCACTCTATTTCAGATTTTATGGATTTAGCAAAAGATCTTGCAGAATTTCCGGGCGTAAAACGAATCACTTTTTTGAAAGATTTACACTTAAAATATAAGGATTTCCCAAAAGGTCTTTGTATGGGCGTTTATATCGATCAATGGAAAATAGATATTTGGGATATGGATGCGCAAGAGATTACTTATCATCAAGGGATTTCTAATGCATATAAGCAAAAACTCACACCTGACCTAAGAGAGTTGATTGTTTCTTGCAAGCAGCAAATTCTCACAAAGGAGGGGAGAACACCAAAATCTAGTGGAGTGTATCTTCTTGAGGCTGCACTAACACATGGTCTAAGAGATCCAAAAGAGATTTTTGCATATTTAAAAAAGCATGGGGTGGCGTTTGCTCCCCATTTAATCTCATGAAAATTGCTATTATCGGTGCAGGATTTAGCGGCTTAGGAGCGTGTTACCATCTA
>DAOWHK010000172.1 GCA_030641465.1 Parachlamydiales bacterium
ATCAAGTCCAATTGCCAAGTAATCAAGAGCCACTTCTAGTACATTTTCTCGCACTTTTTGAGGATGACTAGCATTATCAGTGAGCGCCTGACTATCAGCAATCATTACAAATTGGTCATATTTTTCTTGAAAATCAAGCCTTGTTGCAAGAGATCCAATATAGTGTCCGAGATGAAGTGGCCCTGTAGGGCGGTCTCCAGTAAGTACAACGGGTGTTTTTTCCATCTATCCTCTCCTGCTTGAATGATTCCTTTTGAAATCAGGATATCCAAAAACACACTTTAGTTGAATATAAATGTACCATATGGAAGTATGCTTTTTTTCATAGAAGGATATCATGGATCAAGAAAGAAAATTTGGGAAATATCGCCTCAAGCAAAAAATTGGAGAAGGCGGAATGGGTGAGGTTTATCTTGCAGAAGATCCCGTGTGTAAACGACTTATAGCGCTGAAAAAAATCACACCTAAACTTTTAAAATACAGCTCTATAAGAAATCGTTTTATGCGCGAAGCAAGCATAGCTGCGCAATTATCGCACCCTTCAATCATGCCCATTTATTCCATTCATCAAGAAAAAAGTGAACTTTATTATACCATGCCCTATGTAGAGGGTAAAACTTTAAAAGAAGTAATTGATACCGCCAAGAAAACAAAAGTAGAGCCTTCCCTTTCCACAATACTCCAAATATATCTCAAAATATGCCAAGCCATTTATTATACACACTCTCGAGGCTTTCTACATAGAGACATTAAACCTGATAACGTCATCATCGGAAAATTTGGGGAAGTACTCATTCTCGATTGGGGAATTGCCATTCCTCTAAATGATCTTGAAACAAATTCAGAAGAAATTATTTCAAATACCTCTCCTAATATTACAGAAAGTGGGAAGGTCGTTGGAACAGTTTCTTATATGGCACCTGAAAGAGCCCTAGATGGCGCATCAACTGTGGCAACAGATATTTATTCTCTTGGAGTTATTCTCTATCAAATCCTCACTCTCCGCCTTCCCTTCATAAGAACCTCTATCAAAGTCTTTAAACAAAGAGCTAAACATGAAACGCTGCTGGATCCAGAAGAGATGGCTCCCTTTCGCGATATCCCAAAACAACTCGCAACTATTGCAAAAAAATGTTTAGAAAAAAATCCAAAGGATCGCTACACATCTGTTGATCATATGATTCATGATCTAGAAAATTATCTTGAAGGCGCCCCCATTTGGAATAAATCCTCTAGCTTGCAAATTGAAAATAAAGGTGATTGGGAATTTCAGGAAAATATTTTACTCGCAAAACATATCGCGCTCACAAGAGTTACAGAAGTCATGGAATGGGTCATGCTTATGGTTTCTAAAGAGCCCTATTCAGGTCCTATTAAACTTGAAACTAGCATCTCATTAGAACCAGAAGCCGATGGAGTTGGATTCCTTCTTGGATGCCCAGAAACTGCAGAAAGAAAAAAATTAGAAGATGGTTACTGCCTTTGGATAGGAATCAATGGATGTAAACTATTTAGAGACAATGTTGAAGTAATTCATCTTCCTGACGTTTGCTTGATACCCAATACTACCTATATCATTTCCATAGAAAAACTCGACCATGATTTTTACTGTTACCTCAATGGAAAAAAAATTCTTTCCTATACCTGCCACATGCCAATTATTGGCGCACATGTAGGTTTTCTCTATAAAGATACAAATTTTACAATTGATGCAATAAACGTCTATCTAGGATCACAAAATGTCATGGTCAAGTGTCTTGCTATTCCCGATGCTTTCTTTAGCTATAAAGAATTTGAACACGCATTGCTTGAATATCGTCGAATAGGCAGTTCCTTTCCGGGTAGAAGAGAAGGGCGCACAGCCCTTTTTAGAGCAGGCATCACTTTAATTGAACAAGGACGGCGAAATCAGTGCAAAAAAACACTAGCAATGGCTCTTGATGAATTTGAAAAACTTCATCAAACACCTGGAGAGCCTCTAGAGTACCGTGGAAAATCCCTTGTATATAGAGCCGAAAATGACACCGCTGAGGAAGTAAAGTGTTTGGAACTTGCCCTTAGAAAATATCGTAATCACCCCCTTTTTTCCATCCTAGAAAACCATGTCGACTTCAGGCTACACGAAACATCCAAACAAGACCGACAGGGAGCCTATTACTTTGCTCTTCTGACAATAAGACAGCTCCCAGAGCATCTAAAAAAAGAATCTACAAAGCAACTTATCGAAAGCCTTACAAAAAATTGGGAACCCCTAAGCTTTATTCTTCCAATAAAAAATCAAAATGCAATGCCAATTCAAAGCAGTATCATCCTCGCATTTTGGCTTGCAAAACCGCAGACCCTTTTCGAAATATATCAATCTATTTCAGATGATCTAGAAGAACGAAAGCAAATCATCGAAAATATTTTCTTCTCTTTTTTGTTTATGGGAGAAGTAATCTATGCAAAAAACCTACTTGATCTGGAAAGTCTACCCTCTGAATTTTCTCTTGCCTTTGAATCTCAATATGCAGAAGTCAAAGATCCAAGACTTCTTACCTATCTTTTCGAAAAAAACTTGAACGAGGAAAGTGCTGCAGCCATTCTACCTGCCCTTATTAAACAGCCCTCTAATCAAATGCATGCTATATGGGTACATCTTCTTTTACATCAGATGGAAAACGCTCATAAACTGTTAAAAAAAGCATCGCCAAAAGAACCTCTATATAACTTCCTATATGGTATTTACCTACTTGGCACAGAAGGTGTAAAGAGCTGTCACAATTATTTTAAACAAGCCGCAAAAATCTCCAATCCTCCGACTCACCGACTTTTAGAGCAATTTCTATGTGGTCATATTACACTTAAAAAAAGTTCTTCTAGATTTTCCTTTGAAAATAAAAAGCTTTTCCAACAACTTGCACTTTATAATAAAATCTCTGAAGACCTAGATAAAAGTCTCTTTAGTCGATCAAAATTGAAAAAACATCTTTTATTACTCAAATAATAGAGCAGTTGCTATAATCTTTTTTCATATGAAAGAGCTAAATAAAGCATACGATCCACAGCCTGTCGAAAAAAAATGCTATTCCTTTTGGGAAAAGAGCGGTTTTTTTAAAGCCGATCCAAAGTCTAAAAAACCACCCTATTGTATTATTCTTCCCCCTCCAAATGTAACAGGTGTACTCCATATGGGTCACGCACTTGTCGATACTCTCCAAGATATTTTAATCCGCTGGAAACGGATGAAAGGTTTTGAAGTTCTTTGGGTTCCTGGAACTGATCATGCTGGAATCTCCACGCAAACAGTTGTCGAAAGACATTTGATGGCAAAAACGGGGAAAAGACGAAAGGATTTTAAACGGGAAGAATTTCTTTCTCATGTCTGGAAATTTAAAGAAGAGAATGAAACACGTATTCTAGATCAGCTAAGGCAGCTTGGTTGCTCTTGCGACTGGTCTAGACTCCGATTTACAATGGATGCTGAGGCAAATCTTGCCACCTGGACTCAATTTAAAAAAATGTATGACGATGAGCTGATTTATCAAGGAGATTATCTTGTAAATTGGGATCCTGTGACGCAAACAGCACTGGCTGATGATGAAGTGGAGTATGAAGAAAAAGACTCCTATTTGTGGTATTTTAGATACCCTCTTGAAAATAGTAACGATCATCTAATTATCGCAACAACAAGACCAGAAACGATGTTAGGTGATACCGCAATTGCTGTCTCTCCAAGCGATGAGCGTTATCAAAAGCTCATCGGAAAGCACGTCCGTCTTCCTATCACGGGTAGGTTAATTCCTATTATTGCCGACCATCACGTTCGTCCTGATTTTGGCAGTGGCATTGTAAAAATTACTCCTGCGCATGATTCTAATGATTATGAAATGGGCCTCCGCCATGATCTTCCCATGATCAACATTATGACTCCAGATGGAAAAATCAACGAAAATGGCGCACGATTTCAAGGTCTTTCCATGCAAGATGCAAGAGTTGCTATTGTTAACCGGATGAAAGAGCTTGATCTTATCGAAAAAATAGAGCCCCATAAACATCGCGTTGGAACCTCTTATCGGTCGAAAGCGATCATCGAACCTTATCTTTCCAAGCAGTGGTTTGTG
>DAOWHK010000103.1 GCA_030641465.1 Parachlamydiales bacterium
AAGAAAAAAAAGAAGACAAAATCTCCAAAAACAGCTTTTGAAGTCTTAATTCTCGAAGATGGCAGTCGCATTGTCTATAAATCCTATCATTTAAGCTCATCTAAACTCGAGGACGTTTACTGGATCCTCTCCGTTGATGAGCTCTATTCCATGAAATCTCTTACACGGGAAAATGGGGTGCCAATTGGAAGTCTTGTGGATCATCTCATAAGAAATGCAGACGGCATTATTGAAAAAGCGCACTCCTACAATTCCTTTGCATTTCAAACAATGCCTCTTGCCTTTGATTCTAACGCAAACTTATTCACTCCAATAGAAAATAGGTCGATTTCAGCTCTTGCTTCACTATTAAAAGAAAAGTCGCAGATCCTAACGGATAAAAGTAAGCAAATAAAAACGCAACTTTATCTCAAACTTCTCCTGCCTCTTCTTGTATTTGTTGCCCTATTAGCATCTGCACCTTTTTGTCTAAAATATTCCCGAAATCTGCCTATTTTTTACATTTATGCAATTGCAATTAGCAGCATTGTCATCTTTTTTGCCCTTATTAATGCCTGTGTCATTCTCGGAGAAAATCAAGTTATCAATCCAGCTTTTGCAATTTTTACTCTTCCAGCCATTCTTTTCATATTTTTCGGGAAAAATTTCCGTAAAATGTGTTAAAGTGAGATCTATGACAGAAAAAAATGACCTATGCACCGGTTTTTCTAATAAATGGAACTTAAAAGTCCTTTTCCTTCCCCCTCTAATAATAACCTTACTGATTCTTAGTTGGATCTCCCCTCTTTTGCACGTTTTTTGGGATGCTCTTGACCTTGCAGCTTTTCAATTATTTAATGGTTGGATTGCAAAAAGTTATTTTTGGCAAAATTTTTGGGCGATTGCCAATCATAAAAAAGTGGATTGGCTCCATGATATTTTCATGCTTAGTTTTTTTTTCCTATATATTCGAAAAGGCTTAGGGGCCGAAAAGATCAAGCGCGTATCTGAGCTTATTTTTTGCATTTTGCTTATCGCCGCCACCATTTTTTTCATTAATAAAACCCTTTTTCACGATATTATCCCCATTCCTCGATCAAGCCCCTCTATCACTATTCCAAATGCAACTTTATTATCTCAGCATATCGATTGGCTCTCGATCAAAGACTACTCTCGCAGCTCCTTTCCGGGAGATCATGGAACTACGGCTTGCCTTTTTGCAGGAATTGTTTGCATCCTTATGGGAAGAAGACTTGGAATCCTCGCTATTTTCTATGCTATTTTCTTTTGTTTGCCCCGCTTAATCGTTGGAGCACATTGGGTGACTGACCTTCTTTTTGGAAGCTTAGCTATTGCCATATTTTCTTTAAGCATTGCAGTAGGAACGCCCCTTGCCTATTACTGTGTGCACTTTTTACAAAAAGGGTTTTTTATCTTATCCAAAATGCAAACAAAGAGGCCCCCCTATGAATCCTAAGGAGTCTTATCAAAATATCCTAGAACTTGTCAAAGAAACGAAACTCCTGGAGTCAATTAGCTACCTTTTGCAATGGGACCAAGACACTTATATGCCAGAGCAAGGCATTGGAATCAGATCAATGCAATCAGAATGCATTGCAAGCCTAAAACATCAAAAGCTAACAAGTAATGAGCTAAAATCTGCACTTGAAAAGCTCATTCACCTAGACACCGGAGAAATTCTTGACCATACACTCTCTGAAGAAGAAACTGCTGTCTTAAAAGAAGTGAGGCGCGACTTTCAACTTGCAGCAAAGCTCCCAAATAGCTTTGTTAAAAAAATGGCTCACATCACCTCAAAAGCCTCTCATAGTTGGATTTCTGCAAAAAAAGGCAATGATTTTGAGGCCTTTTCGCCACATCTAACAAAAATTGTAGATCAATGCAAAGAGCAAGCCGAGCTCCTCGGCTATAAAGAGCATCCTTATGATGCCTTGATTGACCTTTATGAACCCGGGATGACAACAAAAAAACTGCAACTGCTTTTTAAAACTCTCAAACCATTTTTAATAGATCTTACAAAAAAACTTACCCCTAAAAAGCCCCTTGACACCTCTTTTCTTTTTGGAGATTTTTCCAGCAAAAAACAAATGAAGCTTAGCCATGACATCTTAGAATTAATGGGGATTGATTTCAAAAAAGCAAGGCTTGATCGCACAGCTCACCCTTTTTGCGTACCTCTCCACCCTCAAGACATACGATTAACAACGCACGATCACTCGAATGATCTCATGGGAAATATTTCTGCTATTATGCACGAAGGTGGGCATGGACTCTATGAAATGGGATTTGATCCTAAAAATTTTGGATCGCCCCTTGCTGAAGCGGTATCTCTTGGAATGCATGAGAGTCAATCCAGATGGTGGGAAACCTTTATTGGACAAAGCCAATCCTTTTGCCACTTTCTATTTCCAACGCTCCAAAAAATCTTTCCAGAAAAACTCTCTAAAATTGACAGCTCTACCTTTTATAAGACAATTAATCGCGTAACTCCTACCATGATCCGCGTGCACTCTGATGAAGTCACCTATATCCTACATGTCATACTTAGATTTGAGCTTGAAGTGGAGCTTATCGAAGGAAAGCTGCAAGCTCATGATATTCCAGAAGCCTGGAATGCAAAAATGCAAGAGCTCTTTGGCATCACTCCAAAAAACGATCAAGAAGGGTGCCTTCAAGATGTACACTGGTCCCTTGGAATGTTTGGTTACTTTCCAACCTACGCCCTTGGAAATCTTTATGCCGCCCAAATCTTTGCAACATTTAAAAAAGAGCATCCCGAGTGGGAAAAAGAAGTTTCTTCCGGAAATCTTCTGTTTATCCGCGATTTTTTACAAAAAAACATCCATCAATATGGACGTCAGTATTCTTCCAATGAGCTTTTAGAGCGGATTACAAAAGAGCCTCTCTCGCCAAACTACCACATGAAATATCTCGAGCAGAAATACACCAAAGCCCTTCCGTAAAGATTTATTTGATATTCATACACAATAATAGCGCTGGCAACTCCATCGCTTTTTTCTTAAAAATTTAATTGACCCTAACGTATACGTCATAGCTTATAATGAGCTCATTCTTTAAAATCAAAGGGATGTTAAAGGATATGGGAGTGTTGAGAACGTCGCTTACTAAGGATTTTTCGAAGATTTTCTATCAAATTTTGTAAACTAGCATATGTCTGAATATAAGCGGTTTACAAAGTTGCGAAATTTGATAAAAAGAACGAGAAAGACTTGAGGATGGACTTTTTCAACACTCCCGAAAAGGAAGTCGATGGCATATACAGTTAAAAAATTAAGTGAATTCGCTGGGGTGACCGTACGTACGTTACATTTCTACGAAGAAATAGGTCTCCTAAAACCATCTTATTATGGCGGTAATGGATACCGGTACTACGAAGAAAAGGAACTTTTGCAGCTCCAGCAGATTCTATTTTATAAGGAGTTGGGATTCTCGCTAAAACAAATCCAAAAGGTTTTAGGGCGAGATGATTTCAACCAACTTGTAGCTCTATATTCTCACAGGAAGTCATTATTCCACGAAGGGGAGAAAATAAAGCATCTGCTAAAAACCATCGATAATACAATCAAACATTTGAAAGGAGAGAAAAAAATGAATAACAAAGAGCTTTTCGATGGCTTCAATATTGATATCATAACGAAGGCAATGCCAAGCGCACCCTATTTTTCCGCTGAAGAGATTGTCTTAAAGAGCGTTAAGCACCCGACAAAGACAGCCCAAGATGTTGAAAAAAGAGGGGTGGCATTTTATAAAAACATTAATGAATCAGCGCACTCTATCTACAGAGATCTCTCTCTTTCCATTAAAAAAGGGCTAGACCCTTCTTCAAATCAAGTGCAACGCATGATCAAGAAACACCATATTTTAACAGAAGAGATTCATGATGCAACTCATGAAGTGTATATGGCAATGGCAAAGCTGTATCAGGAACATCCTGAATTCAGAAAACAACTAGACTCCTTCCATCCTGAACTTGCTGTATTCATGGCAGAGGCGATGAAGGTTTTTGCTAATCAAAAACTAAGCTTAAATGCATAAGTATTTGGACACAAAAAAAAGCGATGGAGTTGCCATCGCTTTTTTCTTGTAAATCTGTAAACGCTTAAGATTAACGTTTTGAGAATTGGAACTTCTTTCTTGCTCCAGCTTGACCGTATTTCTTACGCTCACGCATTCTAGGATCTCTTGTTAAAAATCCTTCTGCCTTTAAGGTCTGACGTCTGGTTTCATCATCAGAAACTAAGGCCCTTGAAATACCAAGTCTTGCGGCAATCATTTGTCCTTCAATTCCACCACCTTTAACTCGCATCACGATATCGTAATGATCGACACTATTAAATTTTGCTAAAGGAGATAGAATAGTTATGCGATGTATTTCCAATGGGAAATAATTCTCAAAATTTCTTCCATTAACTGTAATTTTAGTTTTGCCTTTGCCTTTACGAAGACGAACAGATGCGACTGACGTCTTTCTTCTTCCGGTTCCAATAAGTTCGTTCTTTACAACCATACTATTTTCAACCTATTCCTTATATTGCAGCTGTTAATGGCTTTTGCGCTTCCATCTGATGATCATCACCAGCAAATACGCGTAATCTTTTTAGCTGAGCTTTTGCTTGCTTAGTTTTTGGCATCATACCTTTTACTGCATGTGTGATGATAAACTCAGGCTTATTTTGTTTCATAACTCGATAAGGGATCTCACGCAGACCACCAATTTTACCAGTGTAGTACTTATAAGTTTTTTGAGCTTCTTTTGATCCTGTTACTTTCACTCCTGTAGCATTAATAACAATCACGCCATCTCCATCGTCGATATGAGGAGTAAATGTCGTTTTATGCTTACCGGAAAGGATTGTAGCGATCTCCGTAGACAGTCTCCCAAGAGTCTTTCCTGCAGCGTCTACAAGAATCCAACCCCGATTCTCTCTCGCAGCTTCGTTCGTTACAAAAAATGTTTCTCTTTTCTTAGGATTTGACATCGATCTATTACCTTACATAATAAAATTTAACTTAAGGACAAGAATATAGCTTGTCTTCTCTTTTTTGCCAAGGAACTTTTCTACAGATTTTATTATGTAAAAAACAGGTTGCAAAACACAAGCCAAGTACTTAAAATTCCAAGACAAATTCTACACAAAAGTATGCTATGAAACAACTCAAAACTTTTTTTATTCGCACCTACGGCTGCCAGATGAACGAGCTCGACACGGAAATCATGGTCGGGCAACTCGAAAATAGAGGACTAAAAAGAGTTTATGATGAAAAAGAGGGTGATCTTCTCCTATATAACA
>DAOWHK010000090.1 GCA_030641465.1 Parachlamydiales bacterium
AACTCTTCTTTGCATTCCATAGACCAATGATATCTGCAAAAAGCTAAAGCTGCAAGGAGATTTCTGACTTGAAATTTATTCAAAATTCAGATATATGATGAGTTATTATGAAAAATGAAGTCCTAAATATTTGCGGCGTAGATGTTCATCCAGGTGAAAGCTTAACGCTAGCACTGCCAACTCCTGAAATTTATTCGTGCGCACCCATGCATATTCCTATGCACATCATCCACGGGAAGAAAGCCGGCCCAAAAGTCCTCGTTTGCGCAACCTTATACGGAGATGAAGCAAATGGCATTGACATTGTGCATCGCCTATTAAATTCTAGCATACTCCAAAAACTACAAGGAACACTCATTTGCATTCCAGTAATGAATGTATACGGATTAATAAATCACACGAGGCTACTCCCTGATGGACATGACCTAGCAAACAGTTTTCCGGGAACGGAAAAAGGCTCTTTTGCATCCCGCCTGGCCCATCTTTTCACCAATGAAGTCATTAGTATCATGTCTCACTGCATTAATATTCGGTGCGGCGGATCTCATATGTACAAATACCCTCAAGTTTTTTATCACCCGGAGGATCCAGAAGCCATTAATATGGCAAAAGTCTTTGGAGCTCCCGTAACACGCTCTTCACAAGAAAAAACAGGCTTTTTTTACTCTGAAACAGGCAAACCCAAATGCCCAACTATTATTTACGAAAGTGGCGAGGCTCATCGCGTCGACGATTATTCCACAAAAATTGGAGTTCAAGGGATCATAAAAGTATTAAAAACGCTTCATATGATTCCCTCAAAATCTCCAATAAATACCACGCGAACGTTGATGTCTAAACGTAGCCTCTGGGTTAGAGCAACATCTAGCGGAATTTTTCGGATCAATAAAAAACTTGGCCAAGCCGTTCAAGAAGGGCAAGTCCTAGGATATATTACAAATCCCTTTGGTCCAAAATCAAATATCGATGTACACGCGCCAGTATCTGGAATTATTTCTGCAATCACAACTCATCCCCACGTATATGAAGGGCAAGAAATGATTGAAATTTGCCTTTACGACCCAAAAACAACAGAAAAAGTTTCCTTTGACCCACGCTCTATTGAAACCACACAACTAACTGATTACGCATGAGTGCAAAAATCACAAAACTTGGCCTATTTATTTGGGCTCTCGCCTCGCTTTTTTTTCTCTATGAATTTTTCCTGCAAGTGTTCCAATCAACAGTTGCTAGTCAAATCATGCAAGAGCTCCATATTGACGCCTCTAGCTACGCAATTATGACAGCCGCTTACTTCTTGCCCTATTCTCTAATGCAAATACCCGTAGGAATTCTCGCAGATAAATTTGGAGCGCACCTTCTACTCACCCTATCAGCTGCTTCTTGCTCCTTGGGAGTCTTTGGATTTTCCCTTACGCATCACTTTAACACAGCAGTCATAGCCAGGCTTTTTATGGGACTTGGAGCTGCTTCTGCGTACGTCTGCCTTCTGTTACTTGCGATGAATTGGTTTCCTAAAAGGCATTTTGCATTTATGATTGGAATGGCTAATTTAATCGGCTCAACCGGCCCCTTCTTAGCAGGTGGCCCACTCTCATACCTCCTTACCTTATTTAACAATAATTGGCGCCTAATTCTCCTCTGTATTAGCGGGTCTGGGGCAATACTTGCAATATGTATCGGACTATTTGTACGCAACAATCCAACGCGCAATAGAGAAGAAATTATTCATCTTGACCCCTACGCTGAGCCACTTCGGATAAAACTCAAAAAACTTATCACAAACAAACAAGTATGGAATATAGGACTTGTCTCCTGCCTACTTTATATTTCCCTTCCACTTCTAGGCGCCTACTGGGGCACAGGGTACTTGCAAGCAAGAGGACTTAGCAGAACGCACGCCGCATCTCTTTCCTCAACGCTCTGGATTGGGTACGCACTCGGAGCGCCCCTTATCGGAAAATTCTCAGACAGTATAAAAAGGCGAAAAACACCCTTATTAATCAGCTCACTTATTGGACTTATTGCAAGCATCTTCATCTTAACCCCCCCAATACAAAACCCGTTTTTTTTCGCCCCCCTACTCTCTCTTATTGGTTTTGCAAGCTCAGGAATTACCCCCGGATACGCAACCATCTCTGAACATGTTCCAAAAAATCTTCAAGCAACATCTCTTGGATTCAACAACTCTTTCATCACCTTTGGAGCAGCAATTATCCCTCCTATAATAAGCCTGCTAATCGATTATGGAGTTGCAGCGAACACATATGACTACACCGTGTCAAATTTTCTGCATGGCCTATTCCTCATGCCCATATTTTACGCACTAGCCCTACTATTTACTCTATTTGGCATTAAAGAAACTTACTGCCGCTCGCAGCACGAAATCGTAGAAGCACAAATGTCATAAAACGCACAGCCAAAGAGGTCATTGAAAATCAATCCCCTTTCCTATATTTTTACAGTATGGATAGAAAAAAACAGCAAATTATCTTAGGTATTGACCCAGGAACGAGGAGCACAGGATTTGGGATTATCAAAAGTGATGGTTATACGTTTGAAACGCTCGACTATGGCTGCATCAGACCCCCTGCAAAACTTCCTTTGCAAGAAAAACACCTCGTGATTTTTCGTGGCATAGAGAGTCTTATAGAAAAATATCTTCCAGATGCAGTGTCCATTGAATCGCAGTTTGTTCGGCTAAATGTCCAAAGCGCACTAAAACTCAGCATGACAAAAGCTGTATGCACACTTGCTGCAACAAAACGAGGCATTCCAACATTTGAATATACACCAAAAAAAGTTAAACTTGCAGTCACTGCAAGCGGCAATGCAGAAAAGTTGCAAGTGCAAAAAATGATCAAACTTCTTCTTCAGCTAAAAGAACTTCCAACACCTGATGATGCTGCGGACGGACTTGCTCTTGCAATTTGCCACATTAACCAGTTAAATTTTACCCAAAGGATTAGCCCCTAATGTTTGAATACATCAAAGGAAAGTTGATGGAATCAGGACCCGATTACGCAGTCGTTGATGTAAACGGCATTGGGTACCGGATGCAAATTCCCCTTAGCACCTTTTCTAAAATCCCCCCATGCGGAAAAACCGTTCTATTCTTTACGAGCTTTATCGTACGAGAAGAGTCGCAAAAACTCTTTGGATTTTTATCAAGAGATGAGCGCGCCTTTTTCGAAAAGATTACAGCCATCTCTGGTATTGGTCCAAAAACATCCCTTGCAATCATTGGCCATATGGATATGCACAATTTACAAACAGCCATTACAAATGCAAACGTCATGAGTCTTTCTAAAATTCCAGGGATCGGAAAAAAAACAGCCGAAAGACTTATTTTGGAAATGCGCGACCGAGTCAGTAAACTTGCAATGCCAGCAAAGACGTCCGCCACGCAATCAGCGCTTAGTACAGAAGAAGAAGACCTCTACTCTGACGCTCATAGCGCCCTTTTAGGACTTGGATATAATGCCATACAAGCACAAAAAGCTGTCTACAAAGCAATGTCCAATTCAGATAAACCACAAAATCTTGCAGAACTTATTAAGGCCATATTAAAAGGAATTTAACAAGAACGCTCCTTTAAAACTTTAAAGTTTGAGTATAATTATTATGGTAAAATCAGCTCCCTTTCACGGTCTACAAAATTTTCTTCAATTGCATCAGCTAAATTCCGTATATTATTCGCAATTAAAGGATAGTAGTTGATCTCCCGCTCAGTACCAAAAAGAATGGCTTCTGCAACCAAATAAGTTGCAAGTGCCACATGGTATGCTGACATTGCAACGCATGCTACTGCCATAAAGGAAAAACCACTGATGCAAATCATCCCATTAACACAAGCCTTCCAAGCATTATTGATTCTACCATACAGCGTAACGCCCTCATCTTGCTCTATATAAGGATCAAAAGAACTACTTGCTAAATAGTCACTGACTGCAGCCATTACCCCTCCATTTTGAAAAAAGAGTTTATACCTCTTTTTTAAGATCCGTCAAGAGACTTCTTTTATTTCTCCCATTAATATG
>DAOWHK010000061.1 GCA_030641465.1 Parachlamydiales bacterium
GAAGAGCCAAGACCTGTTCTTGCAGGAAGGTCGGAAAAGATGTGAATATCTAAATTCTCATCCATTTCCTGAAATTTTAGACACTCTCTGATGCTCGGGTGTTCGATTTTAGATACATCTGATACAAGCTCTGTTTTTGAGTATCCAATGCGAATTTTATGCTCAAAAAACTTGCTGAGCGTATTTACACTTACATGTGTATATTTATCAATGGTAGTTCCCAAAACAGCTCCCGAATGTCTGTCAAAATAGGCTGGGTAATCTGTGCCCCCACCAAAAAAACTAATCCTGACAGGTGTGCGAGAAATAATAAGCATGAATGCTTCCTTGAAAACAATCGAGAGCTATTTAAAAATAGCGTTATCATTTGTTATATTCAAGAGAGTTTATGCTTTGCAAAGTTTGCGATAAAAATACCTTTAGCCTAGCTATCGATTTACACGAGCAGCCGCTTGCAAATATTTTCCTACAAAAACATGAACTTGGAAAAGAACCCCGTTATCCTTTGCGGTTGATTTACTGCCATCACTGTTCTACGGCCCAGCTCGATTGCAGCGTAAAAAAAGAAGAGGTATTTATGAACCACACTTACCTCTCTGGAATGACTTCTTCCTTAAAAACCCATTTTAAAAACATTGCAGAGGAAGTTGATTCTCGCTTTTTTAAAAATAAAAAGAAAAAATCGGCTTTAGATATCGGATCAAATGATGGAACGCAGCTGACCTACTTCAAAGAATTGGGATATGATATTCTAGGTATTGAAGCTGCCGAGTCAGTTGCTAATATTGCAAATCAAAATGGGATTGAAACACTTGCAGCTTTTTTTAACCTTGAAACTGCAGATAAAATTAATCGTCAATTTGACCTGATAAATGCAGCAGGAGTATTTTTTCATTTAGAAGAGCTTCACTCAGTTACTGCTGCAATCAAAAAATATTTAAGTGAGGATGGCGTTTTTACTGTCCAATTTATGTACATGAAAAGCATCATGGATAATGGTGCCTTTGATCAAATTTATCATGAGCATTTACTTTTTTATACACTCCAAACGATTGAATATCTGCTAAACCGTCACGGACTTGCCTTATTTGACGCCTATCTCTCACCGATTCATGGAGGCTCTATCATGGGATTTGTCTCACACAAAGGAAAAAGAAATCCCACAAGTCGCTTGCAGCAAATGAGAGAGAGTGAAGCTAAGTCTGGGTGTAATCATCTCGATGCTTATGTGCAATTTGCGAAAAAAATTGCTACGATCAAACGAGAAAACCTCGCCTTTTTAGAAAAATGCAAACAAAAAAAACAAACGATTTATGGAATGGGGGCTCCTGTAAAAGGCAATACCTTACTTAATTATTTTGATATTGGAAAAGAAACGCTAGATTTTCTCGTAGAAAAAAACGAGCTAAGGCGCAATCTTTTTAGCCCTGGAAAGCACATCCCAATCGCTATCGAAAAAGAGCTTTCAAGCCCCCCGGATGTATACTACGTTCTAGCATGGAATTTTAAAGAGGAAATCTTAAAGAACAACAAACATCTAATAGATCAAGGGGTCGAATTTTACTTCCCTATTAATCCAAAATAAATTTATGAAAATATTAATTACTGGCGGTCGCGGATTTCTAGGAAAATTTTTATGCCAAAGTTTAAGTGATCATGAACTTACAATCGTGCATTCCAAAAACTGTGATCTACGTCAAGAAAAAGCACTTTTGCAGTTCAACTCTATTAAATTTGATCAAATTTATCATTTAGCTGCCTGGACAGAGGCTGGTGATTTTTGCCTAAAACATCCTGGTGAGCAGTGGATTATTAATCAAAAAATCAATACTCATATGCTGTCTTGGTGGCAAAAGTACCAACCTCAAGCAAAAATGATCTGCATGGGAACTAGCTGTGGATATGATCCTAACTATCCCTTAGAAGAATCGTATTATTTACAAGGAACTCCTATCAAGAGCCTATTTAGTTATGCTATGACAAAAAGGATGCTTCTTGCAGGTCTTATTGCTCTTAATGCCCAATATGGACTCGAATATCTCTATATTATTCCATCTACATTATACGGCTCAAATTACCATCTTGATGGCAGACAAATGCACTTTATCTTCGATTTGATTCGAAAAATTCTTAAAGGAGCTCTTTATGGAGATCCTGTGATTTTATGGGGAGATGGGCATCAAAAAAGAGAGCTTGTTCATGTAAAAGACTTTATCGATATCTGTTTAAAGTTAAATCAAACAGAAAAAAATATATGGATTAATATTGGATCCGGTACGGAACATTCCATCCGAGATTTTGCAAAAATCATTTGCGATTACATCGAATATCCCATGGAAAAAATTCAATTCGATACGTCTAAATATGTAGGCGCGCGCTCAAAGGTTTTATGTATAAATCAATTGCAAAAACGCCTTCCAAACTACTTGCAAACCCCTATTAAAGAAGGTCTTAGTCAAACAATTGCCTGGTTCTTGGAAAACGAACAATTTCTTCTAAGAAAAATTCTTTAATAAGTATTAATCAGATTCAAGAATTGGTTGGCTTATGAAGGAAAAAGCTCAAAGGTTGAATCGTTTTGTGTATAAATCCAGATAACTACTATACATCCAGAGTAAAATCAAGTCCCTACAAGAGAAATTAAATCAAAATTTCGTATAAGGGAGGTGCGTTTGTAATTTTTAGAAGTAAGCAAGAATTCTTCAATTGCTAGGTTTACTCCTGAAAGGGGAAGTGTCATCTACAAGAATTTGAGGAATACCTAGCCGCGCTGCCGCTTCAAGACCTATGGACGTTCCTTTATATTGATCCGTATCGAGTAACATCAAGTCAAGTCCTGTCTCAGAAAAATTTCCTGATAATAATGTTTTAGCAACATCACCTTTAATAAGATCTATGCAAGAATCAACTTTTTCTTTTTTGATTTTTCTTTGCACTTTTTGAATTTGGTTATTTATAAACATCCCGGAATCATAATAGGCTAGATCTTTTTTGTCTTTATCGGTTGCAGCTGGCATTCCGCAAAACGTGTCAAAAGCAAATAACTTCCCTTTTTTTCCAAGTCTTTGAAGAAATTTTGCCATAAAAATAGTTGTACCACATTGATAAGCACCGACTTCAATGATTTTGCATGTTTTTGGGCAGCTATTCACCAATTGGGCCACTAAATTTAGTTTTTTTGGGTGCAAACAACTTCTGAAATTTTTTCGCTGAATTCTCGACAATGTTTTTTTTATTGCTTAGAAAACCGCTCTAAATCAATAACAAGGGTGGCTGTTTTTTTTAATTTTTCCAGCAATTCAGGTTTATGGCGAAATTTATGTGACTCAATAAATACAACATCAAACGGTTGATCCACAACATCTTCAAGAGGGTTCATTGGCTTTAATGGATCTACCTGATCTGATCCATAGTATGTGTAAAAGGGATCTTTCGAAATAAACCCTAAATCATGCAGAACTTCTTCGAGATCAAATAAAGAAGTACCCACAAATGCCGTGATGAACTTTGTTTTATTGAGCTTTGCTTGGGCAATTTTTTGAAAAGCTTCGGCCATATTTAATCGGAGCTGAAAATCTACTTCCCATCTATAGGAATAACTAAAATATTTTTGTACATTCTTGTTAAATCGTTTTTCCACATACAAATTTCCCTGTTTATGTTGGATTGTCTTCGAGTAGTTCTATGTCCTGATAATAACGCATCAGATCGCGAAAGCGCGTTGCTTCTTCAAACCGCAGCTCTTTTGCTGCAAGCTTCATCTCCCTTTCACATTCGTTGATTTTTTCTGCGAGATCTTTCGGGTTGTAAACCGGCTTTACCTCAATCTTCTTTTTCTCTTTAAAGGCAAGCCCTGCAAAATCACTTGCCAGATCTTCTGTAAGTGCTTTTTTAATGGTGCGCGGCTTGATATTA
>DAOWHK010000001.1 GCA_030641465.1 Parachlamydiales bacterium
CAAGATAATCCTTGATTGAGAGCGCAATCTTTTTGTGTTCAGGATCAATTTTGTTTACTTTCACAATAATTTGATCCCCTACTGAGACAATATCATCGACCTTTCCAAAAGATTGGTCCGAAAGTTCTGTAACATGCACAAGGCCTTCAATTCCATTTTCTAATTGAATAAATGCACCAAAAGCTGTGATTTTTGTTACTTCACCTTTAACTAAACTGCCAGCAGGCATCGTTTTTTCAATAGAATCCCAAGGATTTTCCGTAAGTTGTTTTACTCCTAGAGTAATCTTCTTACTTTCCTTATCCACAGAAAGGATCACAGCTTCGACGCTATCGCCTTTAGTTAACACTTCAGATGGGTGAGAGATTTTTTTGATCCAGCTGAGGTCGGAGATGTGAATTAAGCCATCTATTCCGGGAGCTAGAGCTACAAATGCGCCATAATTTGTGAGGTTGCGAATTTCCGTTTTTACAACACTTCCTACCGGGAACTTTGTTTCAACATCTTCCCATGGATTTTGCTGTGTTTGCTTTATTCCTAAAGAAATTTTCCCTTCTTCTTTTTGAACAGACAGAACAATTGCCTCTAACTCGTCACCTTTGTTGACAATTTCACTTGGGTCTGAAACGTTTTTAACCCACGACATTTCTGAAACGTGAATTAGACCTTCAATGCCCGGTTCGATTTCAATGAATGCTCCATAAGGAACAAGGTTTACTATTTTCCCGAATACTTTTGTTCCAGTAGGATATTTTTTTTCAATTTCTTCCCATGGATTTTGTTCTTTTTGTTTTAACCCAAGAGCTACACGTCCTTTCTCTTTATCGATATGCAGTATCATGACGTCAAGCTCATCGTTGAGTTGAACCATTTCTGATGGGTGTTTGATTCTTTTCCAGGTCATATCTGTAATATGAAGGAGGCCGTCGATTCCATCTAGATCGAGGAAGACACCAAAATCAGTGATGTTTTTTACAATTCCTTTACGGACTTCGCCTTCTTTGATGGTGTCTAGAATTTCGGCTTTCTTAGAACTTCTTTCTTCTTCTAGAAGTTCTCTACGTGAAATGACAATGTTTTTTCTTTCGATATTAATTTTTAAAATTTTGAATTCGAATGTTTTATCGAGGTATTCGTCAATGTTTTTGATTCGTTTGTTGTCAATTTGAGATCCTGGCAGGAACGCTTCCATTCCTATATCAACCATCAGTCCACCTTTGACTTTTCGGATGACTTTTCCTTTAAGAATTGACCCTTCTTCGCAATGATTTAGAATATATTCCCACTGCCTTTGTCTGCTTGCCTTTTCTCTTGAAAGTACAATTTGACCATCCTCACCCTCAGCGCGATCTAGATAGACCTCTATATCAGCTCCAAGTTCTAGCTCTGCCGTCTCTTCAAATTCATTTGTAGGGATCAAGCCTTCTGACTTGAGTCCAACATCTACGACTACAAAATCGGGGGTAACTTCAACAATTTTACCTTTAAGGATTTGTCCAACGTCCATTGATGCAATTGAGCCTTCGCCGGCTTCAGATTCTTTTTCGTTTAGAAGTGATTGAAATTGCTTTGCGTCTTCCTCGTCAAAGTCAATGTCATCTATTATTTGGTTGTCATTCCAGTCGTATTTAAGTTGTTTGGACATGTTAAGGGTTTCCTCGAGTTATTTGTTACAGCGAGAATCGTATCAAAGAATTCATAATAAAAGCAAGCTGGAATGTTCTCTCCTAACAAATGCATTTGATAAACAAGATTCTTTTGTTAAAAAGCTTGCATCAGTTTAAAATAAAAAAATTGAAGAGGTATTTAGTTAATGAAAAAAACACTTGTCATGAAATTTGGAGGGGCCTCTCTTTCTACGACTGATCATATTATAAATTCGGCAAATATTATTCTTGATAGAGCTCTGAAGTATCCGAATCTTATCGTTGTGGTAAGTGCTATGGGGGGAATGACTGATAAATTATTTGATTTAGCAGAGCAGGTGTGTTCTTACCCACCTAAAAGAGAGCAGGATATGTTAATTTCGGTTGGGGAGAGAATTAGTATGTCACTTCTTGCGATGGCACTTTTTAGAAAAAAAAGAGAGGCAATGAGTTTTACTGGTAGTCAGTCCGGAATTATTTCTACAGAGGAGCATTCGGATGCAAGAATTATAGATGTTCGTCCCCATAGGCTGAGGAAGGCACTCTCGGAGGGTAAAATTGTCATAGTTGCTGGATTTCAAGGGGTGAGTTTGCAGGGAGAGATTACAACGCTTGGGCGGGGCGGCTCTGATACCACCGCCGTAGCTCTTGGGGTAGCGTTATCGGCAGAAAAGGTGGAATTTTATAAAGATGTAATGGGTGTTTATACGAAGGATCCTAAGAAAAACAACGACGCCAAATTGCTAGCAAAATTAAACTTTAATGAAGCGCTTAAGCTCTCTCAAGAAGGGGCACAAGTATTACACCCAAGAAGTATTTTACTTGCTTCAAAAAATCAATTGCCATTACACGTATTACCTTTTGATAATACTGCTAGGAGTACTAATGTTGGCACACTTATTGGAAGCCAGGCTGCTTTGCAGCAGGGAGATATGATCTATGAAAACAGTAATGTGTCTGAAGTCGCTCCCTAAAATAGTTTCAGTAAATGAGATAAGTCATAAAAGCTCTTCCTTTTTCTATACGGAAGCTGTAGAAAAAATTTTAAAAAAAATTCTGCAGGTGCACTTTTATCAAGAAGAGTTGACGGAAGAAGTTTTGATGAATAAACTTCCGGTGATTGTTTTTTCCTCACTTGATAAACCTCCTTTTAGTTTTTCTACATATATTTTTTCAAAATTTAGGCCAGGCGCTGGGGTTTTTTTCTTAGAGATGATTTCAAGGTGGTTGATTCCAGGTAAGAGGAATAATCTTTCCGTTTTTTTTGCGACAGATATTTTACTGCCGGAGCGTGGGGATCAGGTTTATACAGTGGCAGAAGTTGGGATTACAATTCGAGATCCTCAGGATATTGAAAGGCTAAGGGTTAATCGCAAGGCGATAGTAGGGGAGCTTGAACTTGGGATTAGTTCCGCTTATCATGCTCATCAAATTCTTGAAATGAAAGGACTTTCTGTAAATGAAAAAACAACCATTATTCAGGAAAAAATTGCGCAATTAATCTATCGGTTTCCAAAGAAATTTGACTATGATGTTTTTTCTGAAATGCAGCAGTTTTTCCTAGCAACACCTGAAGCATTCAAGGGAATGCGAGACTGTCGCTATATGACCCGAATCGTTTGCACTCTTTATCGTTTTCAAAAAATTCTTACTGAGCTTGTAGAAAATGAGTCTAAAGCGCGTCATTTAATTGTGAAGTTTTATAAAACAAGATTGCAGTTGCCTTTTGGAGTAAAGCCCGTACTCGGAATTTTTATTGGATTGAATTTTCTTCGAGAAAACGAAGTTTTTGCAAAAAAGCATATTATTAAAGCGATTCATACGGTGATTCCTTCGGCGCTATCGATTGATGATGGGTATTTTGTCTCAAAAAATGAAGATAAGGCAATTCATACTCTATATCTCGAAATTGAAAAGGAAAATGGAAAAAAGTTTACCCCGATGGAGCTTTTACTGCTTCGGCAAGAACTGTCTGGGAATTTGAAAGGGCGCATTGAGCATTTATTGCGTCCTATTTTTATGCCCCGCAATGAAGAAGAAGTGATGAGGAATATGATTACTCTTAGTCAGCAATTGAAATATGTGAGAGATCTTCCTCAAGTAATTATTTCTTTTGATGAACAAACAGATGTAGATCTCTCTTTTACGATTATTCTTGTTCGAGTGCTACTTGAAAATGCGCTGCCGATTAAAGACCTTTTTCAAAGTAAAGGGTCATTGCTGCAATTTTTTCCTGATCGCAAGAAAAATATTGGAATGATTCGCAAGAAATATCCTAAGGAAGCTTCTGTATTCCAAGTAAAGCTCTCAAATAATACTTTTTTGCGAGAGGATCAGTCCTTAGATCTTTATCAGGCAAGGCAGTTTGTGCTGACTGAGCTTCAAAGAGTATTTGGTGAAGTTCGTGATTATAATGGGGGGATGTTATCGAAACAAAATGAAATTTATCACGCATTGTTACAGCTTCTTGGGAATTTGGGTATAAAGCACTCTTTTCTTCTGGAAAACTTCTTTCATTCCATTTTTCCAGTGGAACACCGAAGTGTTCTTCCTCCAAAATATTTACAAAAATTATTTCTTATGCTTCTTGATCTTCAAGTTCAAAAAACAATAAGTGAAGAAGGGGCATGGAGAAAGTTGGCTTTTTTTGAGCATCGCCTATTTACAGTGATGATTTTTCAAGATTTAGAGCTAAAGCAAAAACTTATTGAGGAAGTAAGCCGGCTTCAGCTTCATTCTTCTGAGCTTATTTCTTTGCATTTGCAGGAATCTGAGAGGAGTTTTTTAGGGTATATTTTTCTTGGTGATGATCAAAAAAAACAAACGGCTCTTTTGCAAATCATTGAAGGAAGCTCTGATTAACTCCGAAATTTCAACTTTAGATGGATTTTTGAAAAAAGAATTTTTTCCAAAAAGGCGCTGAGGTTGAAACGGCGGAGTTAATCAGAGTTTCCTGAAGAAAGCATAGATAAATAATTTTGGGTCTTATATGATGAATAGAATGAAAAAACGCAACCCTATAATAATCGAACCTTCCATTTTTGCAGGTGACTTTGGGCATCTTGCTGATGAAGCTAAACGTATTGAAGATTCTGGTGCCGATGCCATTCATTTTGATATTATGGACGGACATTTTGCTCCTAATTTAAGTTTAAGTCCAAAGGCCCTAGCCGCTGTAAATTGCGCAACGAATCTTTTTATTGATGTGCATATTATGGTTTATAATCCCTTCGATTACATAGAAACTCTCGTCGAAATGGGTGCTGACGCTATTACATTTCATTTTGAAGCGACAGAGGAGGTAGAAGAGACTCTTTCTTATATTCGTTCTTGCAACGTCAAAGCTGGTCTTGCTTTCAATCCAGATACAACAGAGTCCATGATTCCTAAATATTTGGATAAATGCGATTTAATATTACTTATGACAGTCAATCCAGGTTTTGGAGGTCAGGCATTTTTGCCACATGTTCTTGAAAAAGTAAAGTTCACAAGAGATATATGTACTAAACTTGACATTCGAGAAGGAGGCGTTGTGCCTCACGAAAATTCTCCTCCTAATGACCCTCTGCGTCTCCTTCCTCCCTTTGTTATTCAAGTTGATGGAGGAATTACTGATCAAACAGCGCCCCAATGCATAGAAGCTGGAGCAAATAATTTAGTGGCGGGCACTTATCTTTTTAAGGGAGATGACATGAAATCAAAGATTAATTTGCTTAAAGGATCCACGACCTAAATGAAAAAAGTCGTTGTTATAGGCGGTGGGACAGGTAATTTTACTGTTTTGCGCGGATTAAAAAATTACGATTTAGATATTAGCGCCATTGTTTCGATGGCAGACGATGGCGGTAGTACTGGAATTTTAAGGGATGATTTAGGGGTGCTTCCTCCAGGAGATGTTAGGCAATGTCTTGTTGCGCTCTCTAATTCCTCTCGGCTCATGCGTAGTTTAATGAATTATAGATTTGAAAATGGTGGTCTTGGAGGTCACAGCTTCGGTAATCTACTCCTTTCTGCACTAGAAAAAGTTACTGGGAGTTTTGAAAAAGCTGTCGAAGAGGTGGGAAAAATTTTATTTATCAAAGGTAAAGTGATTCCCGTTACTACGCACCAGGTACGTC
>DAOWHK010000006.1 GCA_030641465.1 Parachlamydiales bacterium
ACGAGTTTTTCCGCTACCGGCTCCTGCAAGAATGAGGAGTCTGCCGTTTGTCGTGTGTACTGCTTGATTTTGCTGTTTGTTGAGTTTCATATTGATAAAAAGATTTTAAATCTTCTAAAATCTCAGAGCTCCTTATTTCAATCAGGGATTTTTGGGGAGCAATATTAATCTCTATAGGCGCTTTGTTCGAGGGAAGGAGGCTTCTGTATGCTTCTCTTACCACTCGTTTAAAGCGGTTTCGTTTAACGGCATTTCCAAATCGCTTCGTGACTGTTAGACCAAGTTTTGGGGAGCTTGCTCTGCGATAGTAAATGACGATATTATCCCCAAAAAAGCGATTTCTTGTCTTAGCGATTCTCTTAAACTCAAAGGATTTAAGAAGTCTATAAGTTTTTGGAAACTTATACACAAAGGGATTTTCTTCCTTTTCTGCGTTGACGTCGTATGATGTTTCTACCACCAACAGTTTTCATGCGCGAACGAAAACCATGAGTTGTTTTTCGACCTTTTTTGCTAGGTTGATAAGTACGTTTCATAATAAAAACCTTTTTTATGTATTTTCTTCTCAAGATAGTAAATAATTTGGCTTATTAGAGCAAGGAGAAAGAGTGGTTGTCAAGAATTCCCTGAGACGTTATTATTCTTTCAAAGCAATGAAAATTAGGCAGGTTTAACATGAAGGTTAAAGCTTCAGTCAAAGCAGATCCCTCAAAAGGGGACAAATTAGTAAGGCGTCGTGGACGCATTTATGTTATTAATAAACGTGACCCAAATCGCAAGCAAAGACAAAAGGGTCCAGCAAGGAAGAAATAAGAATTATGGCTAGAAAATCGTCGATTGAAAAACAAAAGAAAAGACAAAAACTTGTAAATCTTAATTTTGAAAAACGAGAAGCGTTAAAAAAGATTGTACGTAGTTTAGAAGTGGATGAGGAGGAAAGACTCATTGCACAAAATAAACTCAATAGCATGAAGAAAAATACTTCAAAAGTCCGTCTCCGAAATAGATGCCAAATGACGGGTCGTTCAAGAGGGTATTTAAGGAAATTCCAACTTTCAAGACTCGCTTTTAGGGAACTAGCACTCAGTGGAATGATTCCTGGTATTTTTAAAGCAAGTTGGTAATATCCGTAATTTCGGGTAAGCAGCTTTAAAAATTTGTAGTATACACAAACCGATTCAAGACTTGGTTTTTTGCCAAAGTCAGGAGTCAAGGTTTAGATTCTCTGAAGCAGCTCCTATTTGTGGATAGGGGCGATGCAGGAGAGTCTAAAAATTGGTTGTCTGACACAGGAAAAAATCCAAAGGTTGAATCGGTTTGTGTATAAAGCCAAGATTATGAATATCTTGGCTTTTCTTATATCTAGTTATTTGGCAACTGTTTGAATTTCTCAGGCAGCTCGTTTATTTTCTTCCAATTATCCATGTCTTCAGACCATACATAAGTTGTAGCGGGAAGGTCTTGGGTTTGATATTGCCTGTTTAAGGCATCAAAGCTAATCGGCCCTTGCTCGGTACTATCTTTATCTAAATAATACCAATATTTACTCATTTCAGGATCATTGATTGGAGGATTAAGAGAATAGGAGGAGTGGGTCACTTCTTCCATCGATTTATTTGCTGTTTGGGTTGGTATGCCTGCAATATTAGGACTAAGAACCTTCTTTTTTTTCCTAGGTAAGATAAGGAGCAATATGACGCCAAAAATACCTAAGGAAAAGCCAATAAAAAACCAACCAACGGGATGGCGATTTTTTTTTCTAGCAATTCTTAGGCAAAGAACTCCGAGAATTATCCAAGATAAAAATAGTACAAACATTAAAGTTTCTTGATTCATAGGTAACATCCTTTTAGATTTGAGGAAGCTCTGATTAACTCCGCTGTTTCATCTTCAGCGCCTTTTTTAAAAAATTTTTTTCCAAAAATCCATCTAAAGTTGAGCTTTTGGAGTTAATCAGAGCTTCCTTAATTCTGGGCCTTTTCTCTTTTTCGAGCAAGTTGTAATAGAGCCATAGCATCTTTTTTTGTGATGCCCGGTACTTTAAGAATCTCTTCAGGACTTGCTTGCATCAGTTGTTTAACAGATCCAAAATGGGTAAGCAGCCTTTTTTGTTTGATGGGCCCAATGCCGGGAATCGATGAAAGAGCGCTTTTAATAACCCGTTTGTTACGTCTTTTTTTGTGAAATAATATTGCGCTGTTGTGAGTGTCATCGCGCACTCTTTGGAGGAAATGGAGGGAAGGGCTGTAGGGTGAAAAGGAAATGGCTTCTTTTTTATGAGGAATATAGACTCTTTCTTTTGTAAGGCCTTTATCGTGTCTTCCTTGTTCTTTTACAAAGCTCATTAGATCGACTGTTGCAATATCTAAGGATTTAAAAACATTCATTGCAACTCCAAGTTGCCCCTTACCTCCGTCAATGATTGTGCAGTCTGGAAGTTCTCCTTTTTCTTTAGCTTTTGTATAGTGTCTTGTGAGCACTTCTTGCAAAGCTCCGTAATCGTCACCTGAATTGGCATTTTTGATAATAAAATAACGTGTATATTTGGATTCTTTTTTCCCATCAATATAAGTGATCATTGCTGCAACAAGGTCTGATCCCGAGATGCTTGAGGTATCAAAGCACTCAATCCGTACTGGGCATCTGGTTAAATGTAGCGATTCTTGTAGATCTAGAAGAATACTTTCTTTTTGAAATTGTTTTTGTTTTTCTTGAGTAAGGAGGCTTTGGGCATTTTTTTCTGCCATTTTAATGAGCTCGAATTTTTCCCCTTTTTTTGGAGTAATAATCTGAACTTTTTTGTGAAATTTTTCATAAAGGAGTTCTACGAGATCATTTTTACCCTCGAGCTCGATTGGCACAAGTAACTCTTTTGGAATCTTTTCTGGAAATTGGTAGTTTTGCAGTATAAAGGTTTCAAAAATTTCTTCATCTGTTCCAGCAACTTGAGGAAGAAATGTGTGGTCGGCGCCAACAAGTTTGCCTTCACGAAAAAATAAGACCATAATGAGCGCTTCATCTCCTGACCTCTGCAGAAAAAGGGCGTCAGAGTCTTTGGTTTTAGAGTGAGTGATTCCCCCACGATCTTTCGTGATTTGCTCAATTTGCTGTATTGTTTGTAAAATACTATTTGCCCTTTCAAATTCTAAGTTTAAAGAGGCGGCTTCCATTTCCATTTTAAGTGCAGCAATCACTTGCGTGTCTTGACCGCGTAAAAACTTTATTGCTTTATTAACGATCTCTTTATAGGTGTCTTTGCTGCATTTCTTTGTGCAGGGTGCGATGCATTTTTTTATGTCATATAGAAGGCATGGACGCACGCGAGAACGAAGTTCAAAATCGCCACATTGCCGAAGTGGAAAGATGCGAGACATTAGCTCAAGTGTTTGTTTTGCAGCATAAGCATTGATATAAGGCCCAAAATAAAGAGCATTTTGCTTTGGTCTTCCTTTTATTCTCACAATACGGATCATCGGCCAATCATGTTTATGATTGATCATGAGGCTAACAAATGTTTTATCATCTTTTAAAAGGACGTTGTATTTGGGTTGATGCTTTTTGATGAGGGTGTTTTCGAGAAGGAGTGCTTCTTTTTCTGAAAGAGTAATGATGGTGTCGATTTTTGTTACTTGTGCGGTGAGATAAGGGACCATGAGACGGCCATCAGAGTGTTTGGAAAAATACTGTTTGACTCGCAGTAGGAGATTTTTTGCTTTTCCGATATAAAGAATGGTGCCTTTTTGATTTTTCATCAAATATACACCAGGCTCTTTTGGGAGAGTTTTTATGTGATCTTGCATGGTTTGTATGCTACGCGAGATCTTTTTTCCACTCAAAGAGTTTTTGCAAGGCCTCAATTGGGGATAGCTGATCGAGATTCAGCTTGCGCAAATTTGACTCCACTACATTTTCTTGTTTTGGATTCAGGAAAGTTAATTGATCTGCTTTGATTTTTGCGGCAGGTTTTTTTCTACGCGGGCTTTTTTCGTAAGTTTCTAGCATCTCTAAAGATCGTTTGATTACAGATGAGGGAAGTCCAGCAAGTCTTCCAACATGAACTCCATAGCTTTTATCCGCACTTCCTCGCACGATTTTTCTTAAAAAAACAATGGTGTCATTAGATTCTTTAACGGCGACATTAAAGTTTGCAGCTTCTTTAAATTCTTTTTCGAGGCCTGTTAGTTCAAAATAATGCGTTGCAAACAGAGTTTTAGGAGCGGGATTATGCGATTTTAATAAAAATTCTGCGACGGCCCAGGCAATGGAGATCCCATCATATGTACTTGTGCCTCTTCCTATTTCATCGAGGATAATCAAGGACTTTGCGGTGTGGTTGTTTAAGATATTCGCAGTTTCTGTCATCTCCATCATAAACGTTGACTGTCCACGTGAGATATCATCACTTGCTCCAATTCTGGAAAAGACTTTATCAACGATTCCAATTTTTGCAGATTTTGCAGGAACAAAAGATCCAATCTGCGCCATGATGGTAATCAAAGCCACTTGCCTAATATAGGTGGATTTTCCGGCCATATTGGGCCCTGTAATGAGCAGGAGCCTGTCTTTATCAAATAAAGTGTCGTTTGGAATAAAGGATTGATCTCTAAGGAAAGCGTCGATAACGGGGTGCCGTCCATCTTGAATTTCTAACGCATCAGAGTTATTAATAATGGGCTTTATATAACCATGATACGAGGCTACAAGGCTAAGGCTTAAAAGGGCATCGAAATGCGCTAAAGCTTTTGCTATTTGATGTATTTGATTAATATGCGCTGCGACTTTTTCTCGAATTTTTTGGTAAAGTTCATGCTCAAGAGATGTAATTCGGTCTTCCGCATTTAGGATTTTATCTTCATATGTTTTAAGCTCCTCTGAGATAAACCTCTCTGCATTAACGAGTGTTTGTCTGCGCTGAAAGGTTTCTGGCATCAGAGACGCTTGTCCTTTGCTGACTTCTATGAAATATCCAAAGGCGCGACTATAGCTAATTTTTAGGTTTTTAATCCCTGTGGCTTCTTTGAGGGAGGTTTGATAATTTGCGATCCATGTTTGACTATTTTTTCGTAAACCTCGAAGCTCGTCGAGCTCTTCGTGATAACCTTCTTTGAAAATATCCCCATCAGTAACTTTTAGGGGAGGTGTTTCCACAATTGCATTGTTTATCAAATGGATAATGTCTGAGACATCAGTTAACTTTTCTATAAGTTTTGACATATTTGGAATGCAAAGCTCTAGCATCAAATTTTTTAACGGCTCCACATGCTGAAGTGATTGAGAAATAGCTGTGAGATCTCGTGGCGTTGTGTAACCTGTTGCAATGCGTGTGATAAGCCTTTCTAGATCTTTCACGAGTTTTAAATGTGTTATCGAAGCTTCTCGCATATCTGGCTTTTCCAGGAGTTTTTCCACTACTTCTTGCCGCATTTGAATTTTTTTTGGGCAAAGAAGAGGGTGTGTGACCCATAATTTAAGTAGGCGCGCTCCCATTGGAGTACATGTTTCATCAAGTAGATGTAATAAAGTATGCTCGCCCGATGGGTTTTGCAGTGATTCAATGAGCTCGAGATTTTTTTGGGTAATCCTATCAATTGCCATATAAGAAGCGAGGTTCTCTTTTGTAATACGCCGAATATGGTCAATTGGTTGGCTTAAATCTTCGCTTACATAGGAAAGAAGCGCCCCTGATGCGTTGATGCTTCCTGACAGGCCGCTTAGTCCAAATCCATCAAGACTTTGCACAGAAAAATGTTTGGTTAGAAAATCATGCGCTGCTTGATGATCAAAAACCCAGCGGTCTTTGATATTAAGGCGAAAGGAAAAGTGGGTTTTTAGCTCTTCAAGAAGATCTAAAAATTCCTTTGGACTTTTTTCGGGAATTAAGATTTCGGTCGGTTTTTTTAAGCAAAACTCATCTAGGACTTCTCTTTTGGTCTCCACTTCTATAACTCGGAAATCTCCTGTTGATAAATCGAGAAAAGAGATCGCAAAGATTCGATTGATGTGAATGAAGCACGCAAAATAATTATTAGATTTTTCTCTTAAATAGCCAGCTGTTTGAATGGTTCCAGGAGAGATTGTTCTCACAATATCTCGTTTGACAAGTCCTTTGGCTTTTTTTGCATCCTCTACTTGCTCCGCAATTGCGATCAAATATCCTTTTGCCACCATTTTTTCGACATAGCTCTCACAAGTATGCGCAGGAATACCGCTCATGGGAATGCCATGTCTTTTGGTCAGTGTTAAACTTAGCTCTTTGGATAGAATTTTCGCATCGTCATGAAAGGCTTCGTAAAAATCTCCCAGACGAAATAGAACTAAGGCATCTGCTGCCTTTTTTTTACAGGCATACCACTGTGCCATCATGGGAGATAATTGCTGTGTCATGTTTTTTTAAAGTTAAAGATTCGTTTATAAAAGGGTATTGTTTTCTCTTCTAAGGGGTGATCAGAATTACATTGTTGCAGAGCTTCCCTTGCATCCTTGATCCCCTTGGAAATTTGAAGAATTACACCATCGCACCATCTTTGTGATTCCTCAATTTCTTTTTGAAGCTCTTCGAGCCTGTGCACAATTTCTTCAGGAGATTTTGAAGCTTTATCTATCGGGATAAGTGGTGTTTCTTTTTGTGTTTTGTAATTATCAATCATTTGTCTTAGTTCAAAAACGTCAATAAGGAGGGGGAGGAATGTTTTTTTGTATTTTTCACGAAGTCCACTCATCGCATGGGTTGAGATGATTTTTTTTTGATATCCATTATCGCTTGAAGTTGAAGGGGAATCTGGTTTGATTGAACTTGCAATGGGAGAGGTTTCAAGCTTTCGGTATACTTTTTTTTTAAATTGCGTATCTGTTTTTATGTCTGCATGCATGTTTGATCTAGCAAGTGTTTTTTTGACTTCGCCAAAATAATGATAGAGGAACACTAATTTTTGGAAAAGGGAAAAGTGCCCCGCAAAAGTATAATGCGGGGCTTTTTGGCTAGGATAGTAAATTTACTAGACTTTGTAGCTCGGGAAGTACTTGGTTTGCAGAGCGGGCTTCAATGATTTTTGCATTATTAGAAATCAAGAAGTGATCAATTGCTTTTGAAAAATGCGCATAGGGATGAATATTTGTTGGATAAGGAGAAATCCTTACAAATTGATTGGGAATCCCGTGGTTTTTCGCAGCTTGATTAAATGCTTCATCAAGTTCACTTTCTTGAAAATTTGTATCTCCGAGCCCGATTGTTACGAAATCATCAGATGCTTGGTTTGTGACATAGTCGGCAAAATCTTGGCGTCCAGGTAAGTCAGGGCTTCCAGGAACGTGGGCATTAATAATGCGGTATTTTTTTTCTCCTTTTTGTAGCGCGATATTCATAAGAATGCGCTCTGGCTCAGAATTAACAAAGGCCTTCTCAATTTTAGATTCATTTTTGAGATAAGTGAATTGATTGGTGTTAATAATGAGTACATTTTGATCAACAGTTGTGAGGGGAGAGGAGTAAATAATTTGCATATTGTCTGGTAAATCTGCTGCTAATTGTTCCAAAAATGGCTGACCACATTCTTGCAGTGCTAAAATGTCTTGAGGGGAGTTTGGGGATTGAATCATAGACAAAATCTGAGAAATAATATGTTGATCCCTAACGGTTAAACCGCATTCGTTTACAGGAATATTTTCTTCAGCAATCATTGAACGTGCAATCCCAAGCGTGTCCTTTTCTAAAATCCAATCTAGATAGACGGTATTTAGTACATTCCAAGAGGTAATGTTGACGTCATCAACTGTAACCCCAATAGGTAGATGGTCTGAGGGAAACTGCCATTTTTCTTGTAGAGCACAGACAGGTTTTCCTTGATTAATATCAAACACCTGGGAGGAGCTTTTTGTTGATGAAACAATATTGTCAATTGATGGATTAAGTGCGCTTAGAAATCCCGAAGTGGAAAGGATGCTTGTAATTGCTAAATGTTTAGTATAATTAGCAATGTTAGATGGTAGTATATTTTCTATCATAAAAAAACCTTTGTTTAGTGTTTTAATCACGAATATTAACTAACTCGCTAATTAATGGAAAGTAAAATGATTTTTTTAGTCGTATGTAATTTATATACACATGCCGATCAGGACTTGGATTTTTACCAAAGTCAGGAGCCAAGGTTTAGGTTCTCTGAAGCAGCTCCTATTTATGGATAGGGGCGATGCCAAGAGAATCAAAAAATTGGTTGTCTGACACAGGAAAAAATCTAAAGGTTGATTCGGTTTTTGTATATGCAAACCGATTGTGAATAATTGAATCATATTGTGTCTCAAATTTATCTCCGATATACTTTAGAATATGGGAACGTTTAAAAAAGAAAGTTTAGAGTTACTTCGAGAAAAGATCGATCTTGTCGAAGTCTTGTCCTCGTATATTGAGCTGCGTCCATCTGGTGCCACATACAAAGCGCTATGCCCATTTCATGATGAAAAGAGTCCCTCATTTGTTGTGCAAAAAACAGATTCTCACTATCACTGCTTTGGGTGCGGCGCACATGGCGATGCGATTGCATTTTTAATGAACTATTTGAAGATGAGCTTTGTGGAGGCTGTCGAAAGCCTAGCAGAGCGTTTTCATATTATTTTAGAAGAGTCAGATGGTAAATTTGAAGAAAAAGGGCCAAGTAAGAGCCATTTAAAAGCTGTCATGACAGCTGTTTCCAAATTTTATCATTTTTATTTGCTATATTCGGACGAAGGGCAACAGGCTTTAAAATACCTCTATAATCGAGGAATAGATTTAGAGTTTATTCAGCTCTTTCATATTGGATTTGCCCCAAAACTACCGCATTGTTTCTATGCAGTTCTTAAAGGGTTAAAATTTGATGCAAAAACACTCGAAACGGTTGGTTTGCTCAAAAAACAGGATCCTCAAAAAGTGCGTCCTTTTTTTTCAGGCAGAATCATGTTTCCGATTCGTGATTCTATTGGCTCTGTCATTGGATTTTCTGCGAGAAAAATGCATGAGGATACATTTGGCCCAAAATATATTAATACTCCTGACACTCCTCTTTTTAAAAAATCTCAAGTTCTTTTCGGTCTAAGTTATTGCAGAAAAAGGATTGCAAAAGAGAAAAAAGTCATTGTTGTGGAAGGACAGATCGATGCTCTTAGATTGATTCAGTCGGGATTTAATTTTACAGTTGCTGGGCAAGGCACAGCTTTTGGGGAAGGTCACTTAAGGGAACTGGTAAAGCTTGGAATTAATCAGGTGTATTTGGCATTTGATGGAGATCATGCTGGGCGCGAAGCTGCATGTAAAGTCGGGGATTTGTTTCAAAAAGAGGGCATAGAAGTAAATGTTGTCAAGATGGAAAATGGATATGATCCCGATACAGTGCTTAAGGAAAAAGGCCCCGAAGTATTTGCAGGACTTATTGAAACAGCCGCAGATTATTTAACTTTTCTTTTAGAGCATTTATCTAAAGATTTAGATCTTCAATCTCCATCGAAAAAAAATCAACTTGTGCAAACGATTGCTAAAATAGTGCGTGGATGGGACCATCCGCTGATGGTTCATGAAAGTCTACGAAAACTCGCGCGTCTTACAGAAGTTCCAGAAACTTTAGTAGGTGTTGGGGATAAGCCAGAGCAAGTGAAGACAAAAATTAAGCAGACAGGCACTGTGACTGAGCTTTCTTTTGATCCAGATCGTATTTTAGAAATTGATCTTTTAAGGTGGCTCTATTTAGCCTCGCAAAATACGACTCAGATTGCAGAGTTTACGAAAAAACATTTGGAGCCAAAACATTTTAAAGTGACAATCTGCCGCAGATTTTTTGAATTTTATTTTGAAAATTATGAGCAGCAAAAATCCTGTGATCTGCTCTCTCTTGCTATTAATATGGAAGGCGCAGAAGATCAGCTGCTGCTTTCAGAGCTCTTGCAAAAACGAATTAATCAAGAAAGGGCAAAAGAGGGGGCTTTTGAGACCGTTAGTAAACTCCTTCATCGATTTTGGCTCGCTGAAAGAGAAGAGATCAAGTTGCAAATTCAAAGTGGTCTTTGCAGAGAAGAGGAGGCACTTTTACTTGCAAAAAGATTTGATGAAATTAGGCGTAGCCCTCCTCAAATAGATGTGATGTGAGGCTCTTTTGTTTTTTATTGCAGTACTTGTCCTTTGCTTGATTTCTATTTTTTACTATTCTTTTAAAAATGGCATTTCTCCAATGCCTATTTCTAAGCAAGGTGCAAAAGATGTAAGCTCCTTGATTTTTCCTGAAGGGGTTTTGTATGAGCTTGGATCAGGGTGGGGTCATTTACTTTTTGCACTTTCAGGTAAGTATCCTGATCGTCAAATCATTGGATATGAAACTTCCTTAATCCCATACATTGTTTCTAAAGTATGGATGTTTTGCTCTTTTCGAAAAAATGTGAAAATTTTTAGAAAAGATTTTCGGAAGGCTCCTTTAAAAAATGCAGGAGCCATCGTTTGTTACCTCTATCCTCAGGGCATGGGAAAATTAAAAAAGCAGTTGGAATCAAGCCTTGCTTCTGGCACAGTCGTCGCCAGTCATGTTTTTGCAATTCCAGATTGGAAACCTTTGCAAGTTATCAATGTAAAAGATCTTTATTTTTCAAAAATCTATGTGTATGTGACATGAAAGCAAAAGAATTAGAAACAGATAGGCTGATTCTCAGGCATTGGAAATTTGCTGATGATCAGGCCTTTTTTAAAATGAATAGCGACCCCCGGGTGATGGAATATTTCCCCTCCACTCTAACAGTTGATGAAAGCCTGGATTTTTCTCGAAAAATAGAAGAGGAGCTTCAAACAAAAGGGTATGGCCTTTGGGCTCTGCAAGTGAAAAATGGCCCAAAATTTATTGGATTTGTGGGGCTTCATGAAGTTTCCTTTCAGGCAGATTTTACTCCAGCTGTGGAAATTGGCTGGAGGCTTTGCTTTGATTCTTGGGGAAAAGGGTATGCTTTTGAAGCGGCTATTGAAGTATTAAGGTATGCGTTTTCTGATTTGCATTTGCAAAAAATTATCTCCTTTACGGCAGTCCAAAATATACGCAGCCAAAAGCTTATGCAAAAACTTGGAATGACAAAGGAGTGCGATTTCAGAAACCCTAAACTTCATCTTGACGATAGGTTATCTAGGCATGTTCTTTTTTCTATGACAGCTGAATCTTATCAAAATCGCAAAGGGGAGTAAAATGTGTTAAGACAAGGCTTATCCAAGTTACAACTCAGGAAGAAGGTTAGGTTTTAGATGGCATTATCTTTATAGAGCTTTTGAAGTCGGGGGCTTGGCTGCATAAATCCCAAAGAAGGAGTGCGATAACCCGCCTGATACTTAAGTCCAATTTTTTGCAACAAAACTCTCCCTAATCCAGCATCTTTGAATGATTTTGTATGCCCTGAAGAACCTCTTTGAACCCATTGTTTTTCATTCTATGCAATGAGACATTTTTTTGGGGAAGGATTCTCTTTCTTTGGTTCTGCGAGACATTTCTTTGGGGAAGGTTCCTCTTTTTTTGATTTTTCCAAAGCCTTCTGGCAGTTTTGGATATTTTTCTTTGTCAGTTGGATACTAGGATGATCCTCGTTCCCGCTATAAAGAGAGCGCTTCATCGCTAAGCTTTCCTCATATCGTTCGAGGACCTCAGCGTACCGTCTTAAGACGAATAAGGCGTTGCCGCTATTATTTAGAGAGGCTGCCACAGCGGGATGGGGCCTTTCGCCAAAGAGGGCGCGGTGCATCGCTAAGCTTTCCTCATACC
>DAOWHK010000056.1 GCA_030641465.1 Parachlamydiales bacterium
CACAAGTATATAATTGTTAATTGTCACCGCCTGAATAGTATTTGGTATCTTAATAAACCTGAGGCTAAACTACTTAAAGAGCTCCTGGACTATCTTACACCAAAGCAATGTCTCTTTACAGTAATGGCACCACCTGAGCTCACAGGGGTCACCCCAAACACCCAAGAGAAATGGCTTGGTGGGGAATATGCCATGCAAAAAATCCCCCTAGAAGAGCTTACAGCTTGGAAAGAGGCTGCGCCGCATAAAAACTTTGCACCTCCATCTCAAAACCCTTTTATTCCAAAATCCATCAAAGTTTCCGAAACGCCATACAATTCGGATCACAAAATCAATGAGCCCTTCTTAATCGAAAATAGTCTCCTTGGGAAAGGATATTACTGGACAGATACAGAATACCTCCTTCCAGAAGTATCCTACATCCTCAGCATCAAATCTCCAGAAATTAATGGATCCGCAAGAAAAAGTGTGCTGCTTGATTTACTACTCAAAAGTATAAAGACAAAACTTACATCTATAGCTTCTCAAGCAAGTAGAGCTGGAATTTATCCACAAATCTATCAAGATGATTTAAAATTCAACATTGAAGTCAATGGTTTCAGTGAAAAGTCAAGTGAGCTTCTTGAAGAAATTTTTCATACAATAAAAACAATTTCTCCGACAAAAGCAGAGTTTCAACTCTATAAAGAAATGTTTTTAAGTAAATATGAAAATCAAGAAAAAAAATCGCTACCCTTTTATCAAGCAATTGAGATTACCTCTAACCTGTTAGAAAATGATTCCCCCTTAAGCGCAGAGTTGCAATCAGAACTAAAAGAAATTACCTACGAAGAGTTTATTGCTTTTATTGATACAATTTTTCAACAAACTTACCTTGAAATGATGCTAACTGGGGCTCTTGATGAGAGCACTGCAAAGCACATATGGAATCGATTCAAAGAACATTTTGCATCTATTCATTATCCCATCAATGAGCAGCACAAAAAAGAACTTCTTATTCTGCCACAAAATCAAGGGCCATTTATGGTCACAGATTTCACGAATATGCAAGGACATGCAGCGATTCTTACAATTGAACAAGGGCCGTTTTCTTTTGAAAAAAAAGCTGCGCAAAATCTTCTTAATACGGCTCTAAAAACTAGCTTTTTTGAAACACTTCGCACAAAGCAACAAACGGCCTACATTGCGCGTGCATGGGCAACGGAAATTGAACATGAACTCCTTCAGTATTTTGCTGTCCAATCTAGTACACATCAACCAGAAGAACTCATTGCAAGATTTGAACTTTTTATTGAGGACTTTTTGAAAAATTTCGAAGTAAATTTACCATTAGATCGGTTTGAAAAAATGAAAGAGATGGCAATTGTTTCCTACTCTACGCCCCCTACTAATTTAGAAGAAATGGCCTCAAGGCTAAGTCGCCTCGCCTTTACTCATCAAGGAGATTTTAGTAGAGTTGATAAACTCATTGAATCCTTAAAAAACCTCAGTTATCAAGATTTAGAAAAAGCTTCTAAAGAATTTCTCTCTCGAAAAAACACCAAGCGCCTCGCAGTACTACTCGTTGGTGCATCTGCCTCGGATAAAGATTTTCGTTATGAACAAATTACTTCTGATAACCTTAAAAGTATTGGTACTTATGTCTCTTGGCAGTAAATGAAACTCAAAAAATGGATTCCACTGTTATTCATCCTTGTAGCAATGTTAGGAATATATTTTTCGGGACTTTATAAGTATTTAAGCTTTGACCTACTCAAAGAAAAAAAAGAACTTATTTCAAGCTTTGCAAAGGCACACCCCCTTCTTACTCCTCTGCTTTTTATCTTGCTCTATGTCGTAACTGTAGCTCTTTCTTTACCGGTTGGAGCAATATTAAGTATTTTTGGCGGATTTCTTTTTCCTTTTCCTCTAGGACTTCTCTATGTATTATTTGGAGCTTCAACTGGTGCAGTGATCGTTTTTCTCGCAGCAAAGACCGCTTTTGCAGATATTTTAGAAAAAAAAGCGGGTCCTTTTCTTCAAAAAATGGAGAAAGGATTTAAAAAAAGTGCTAGCTCTTATCTTCTTTTTTTAAGATTTGCCGTAGTCTTCCCATTCTGGCTGGTTAATCTTGCTCCCGCATTTTTTGGAGTTTCCCTATGGACATTTACATGGACGACCTTTGTGGGGATTATCCCTGGATCATTTGTGTACACGCAAGCAGGAAGAGGGCTGGAAGAAATTTTTGCAACAGGAAAAGATTTTTCTTTTAACTCTCTTTTCAACACACACATGAAAATTGCACTCGCATGCCTTGCTCTTTTTTCACTTACGTCCGCAATACTAAAAAAAAGGAATAAGAAGCGCCATGATTGAACATCACACTAAAAATATTTATAATAAATGGATACTATCTCCCCTATTAAACTCGCCTTTTCTTACACATCTTACTCCAAATAAATTAACCCTTCTTTCCTGTCTCATCGGTGTGTCTATTTTACCGCTTCTAGCCCTTCATTACAAAGTTTTTGCAATACTCGCGCTTATCCTAACAGGATTTTTTGATACATTAGATGGTGCAATCGCACGAAGGCGCAATCTTTCCTCAGAAAGAGGGGCGGTTTTTGATATTATCTCAGATCGAATCGTGGAATTTAGCATCATTTTTGGACTCTATTTAATTCATCCTGAAGCTCGAGCGTTAGGAACTATTTTGATGCTTGGAGGAATTTTAGTCTGCGTGACTTCTTTTTTAGTTGTTGGGATCTTTGAAAACAATCCATCCCAAAAAGGGTTCTACTATAGC
>DAOWHK010000218.1 GCA_030641465.1 Parachlamydiales bacterium
GGTGTCTTTGCTTTTACCATCCATTTCATTGAAAATCTAAAATCAAATCAAAAAGACATTAAACTTCTGGCTTTGTATGCTTTATGTGTCATTCTTGCAAATGTCATTCAAGGTTGCATTGTGCTACCTCTCTTACTCAAATCAAAAGGAATTTCTCCACTCCGTCTTGCAAAAAATATGATGCCAGCTTTAGCTATGGCAATTTTTTCAAAATCCTCTAGCGCAACACTACCTCTATCTTTAGAATGCGCAAAAAAACGAGCAAATATTTCAGAGAAAACAGCGAGTTTTAGCTTTCCTCTTTGTTCCGTTATTAACATGAATGGATGCGCCGCTTTCATTCTTATCACCGTTCTTTTTGCACTAGGTCATGCAGGGGTATCTCTTACCTTTGTTCAAATGATCCCTTGGATTTTTATTGCAACGCTTGCTGCAATCGGCAATGCTGGAGTACCCATGGGATGCTTCTTTTTAACTAGCGCATTTCTTGTTGGAATGAATGTTCCTCTTGGAATCTTAGGGATGATTCTTCCTCTTTATGCCATGTTCGATATGGTAGAAACTGCCCTAAATGTTTGGTCCGATAGCTGCATTACCGCCACAGTAGACATGGAAGTAAAAAACAAAAAATTTGCAACTTCTATTGTAACTTAATTACTTTCTATTTTAATATTTAAAATACAAAATTTATCGAAGGATGCTTCATGGACAGCGCAAAAGAATCGATTTTCAAAACTTCTATTCGAGCTTTTTTAAAGGCTTTTTTTTCTATTATGGGAATTCTTATTGGCATTGTCGTTCTCGGAATTGCGATCTCATCCCTCTTTGGATCTATGAACATGCCAGCCCAATCAAAAATTAAAATTTCCCCAGATAGTAACGGGAAAGCTCAGATTCTTCCTGACACAACGCCTGTAATATTACGCATCAATATTCATGGGGTTATCGGCACAAGAGATTTAACAGCAGAAAACATCGAAACACTTCTTCTTGATTCAAGAAGTGGCCTGATCAAAAAAAATCGGATTAAAGGATTACTGCTCCACATGAATACTCCAGGTGGTCTTGCTACTGCAAACGATACAATTTATCGACATATCATGACTTATAAAGAAAAGTACAAAATTCCAGTATACGCTTATATAGATGGAATCTGCGCATCTGGTGGAATGTACATTGCAGCAGCATCTGATAAAATTTATTCGGCTCCAAGCGGCATTATCGGTTCTATTGGGGTAAAACTTGGGCCTATATTCAACTTTTCCGAAGTGATGAAAAAAATAGGCATTAAATCCTTAACACTTTCTCAAGGCATCGACAAGGATATGCTAAGCCCCTTTAGACCTTGGAAGAGCGGAGAAGATGATTCGTTAAAAAATATAATGACCTACGAATACAACCGTTTTGTTGATATCATTACTTCAAACAGACCAAAAGTTAGTAAGGAAAAACTCGTATCTATCTATGGAGCACAAATTTTCTCTCCTCCTGCAGCAGAAGACATTGGTTTTATTGACGATGGAAATAGCAGCTATAATCAAGCACTCACAGCTCTTACAAAAACTGCAGGAATTTCTAGTGAGGAAAAATATCAAGTGATCGAGCTTCAAATCAATAAACCCTTATTTGCAGATCTTATTGAAGGAAACTCAAGCCTACTCTCAGGACGCATAACACACACTCTTGAAATGCAGCAAACACTGGACCCTAATCTGATGAATAAAGTTCTTTTTCTCTATGAACCCTAAGATTTAATGAAAAAACTCTATATTGTTGATGCCCTCAACTATCTTTTTCGCTCTTATTTTGCTATTAGAAATATGGCGACACCTAGTGGAAAATCTACGAATGCCCTTTATGGCTTTATTCGTAGCATGCAAAAATTGATTCAAGATTTTTCTGCAGAGAATATCGTTGTTGTATTTGATGCGCCAGACAACAAAAAATCAAGACTTGAACTTTATAAAGATTATAAAGGGCATAGATCTGGTATGCCAGAAGATCTGTTTCCCCAGATCGAATTTGCCTATCAATTTTGTGAATATGAAGGCCTGCCTCACTTGACTATGCCAGGTGTGGAAGCGGATGATACCATTGCAAGTATTGCAAGATGGGCTGAATCCAAAGGAGTTGAAGTTTACATTTGTTCGAGTGATAAAGACCTTTGTCAACTCGTTTCCAAACACATTAATATTATCAACACTTCTAAAAATAATCTTCTCATAGACAGGAAAAAAGTACAGGAGATCTACGGCGTTTATCCTGAGCAAATCAATGACTACCTCGCAATTGTTGGCGATGCTTCTGATAACGTTCCTGGTATTGAAGGTTTTGGACCAAAAACTGCCGCTAGCTTACTGAGTGAACTTGGCGATTTAGAAACGATTTTAAAAAATCCAGACAAGGTCAAAGGTGCAAAAAAACAAGAAACCCTTAAAAACAGCATAAAAAAAGCGGAGCTTAGTAAAAAACTCACAGCATTAGATGAAACGCTTGATATTCCCCAAAAAGAAACTTTTTATCAGATGCAAAAGTCCGACAACCAAGCGCTTTGTCATTTTTACCAAGAAATGCACTTTTCTTCTCTTCTCAAATCTCTTTCTGATATGGTTCCAATAGAGACACAAAAAAAAGAAACTATGACGGAGCTTGTAGTCGATGAAGCTTCTCTAAAAAGCCTTATCCAGCAACTTTCTACGCAAAAAGAAGTGTGCATTGACACAGAGACTACAGAACTTAATCCTATGCAGGCAAAGCTTGTTGGAATTGGGTTTGGTATCCATTCGGGAAAGTCTTGGTATGTGCCAACAAATGGAAATATCAAACTTGATCATGTACTTCGCTCTATTAAACCACTACTTGAAAGTAAGACCGTTGGTTTTTTTGGACATCATCTCAAATACGATATGCACATCCTTTTAAATCACGATATCAAACTTACAAATATTTGTTTTGATACCATGCTCGCATCCTATTTGCTTGCACCCCAAAACAATAGACACAATCTAGATCAATTAACGCTGCAACATTTCAATCGACATAAAACTTCCATTGAGTCTTTAATTGGCAAGGGAAAATCACAAAAATCAATGCTAGATGTGCCTATCGAAAAAGTAGCGGCCTATTGTGGTGAAGATGTTACTGATACAATCATGCTCAAAGAGCTTTTTGAAAAAGAATTAAAATCCCAGAAACTGGAAAAGATTTTAATAGATATTGAACTTCCCTTAATTCCGGTTCTAATCCGAATGGAAAGAAATGGAATTTTCATCGATCTAGAAAAGCTCAAAATCATGTCTACTCAGCTCACACAAGCACTAAAAAAACTAGAAAGCGAAATCCATGCTTTTGCTGGAAAATCTTTTAACATTAAATCTCCAAAGCAACTTTCTGAAATTCTATATGACGACCTAAATCTTCAATCTGGAAAAATAAAAAAAACAACACGTGCAGATGTGTTAGAAAGTATTCAAGATCAGCATCCTATTATCGAAAAAATCTTAAGTTATCGAGCTTTAGAAAAACTTCGCTCCACCTATGTAGATACGCTGCCAAGTCAAATCCACGCTAAAACAACGCGCATTCACTGCACGTTTAACCAATCCGTCACCGCAACAGGGCGCCTTTCTTGCCAAAATCCAAACCTACAAAACATCCCTGTAAGAACTCCTGAAGGACGAAAAATTCGCTCAGCTTTTATTCCAGAAAAACCCCATACGAGCTTTCTTGCTGCTGACTACTCACAAATAGAGCTACGGTTACTGGCTCACATGTCAGGAGATAAAGAGCTTATTTCAGCTTTTAATAATGGAGTGGATATTCACGCATCTACTGCCGCCCTCATATTTAATGTGGAAGTGGACTCCGTTACAAAACAAATGAGGGCTCAGGCAAAAGCTGTAAATTTTGGAATTATTTATGGACAACAAGCTTTTGGCCTTTCAAAACAACTCAAAATTACTCACAAGCAAGCAAGTGTTTTTATTGAAAAATATTTTGAAAAACATCATAGTGTAAAGGAATTTATTGAAGCTCAAAAAGAGAGCGCACGTATAACCGGTTATGCCATCACTCTCACTGGGCGGAAAAGACCCATTCCAGATATACAAAGTAAAAATGGCATGCTAAGGCAGGCATCTGAGCGCCTCGCTGTGAATACTCCCCTCCAAGGAACTCAAGCAGATATCATCAAGGAAGCTATGATAAAAATTGATCATGAACTCGAGAGTCACCGGGGCCTTGGTCTGATGATTCTCCAAATTCATGACGAATTAATTTTTGAGCTGCAAGATAGCCAGGTAGAAAAGCTTAAGGATGTTGTTCAAACATCTATGGAAAATGTCATGGATTTAAAGGTCCCATTGACTGTAAATATTGCTATTGGCAAAAATTGGGGCGTGTGTTAAAATTGAAGAAAATCGCAATAACAGGCGGCCTATCTTCGGGCAAATCTACTGTTGCAAAATTTCTGGAAGACAGTGGTTTTTTTAGAATTGATTCTGATAAAATAGTTCATAATCTATTATCCACTAATAAAATTTGCATCGAAAAAGTAGTAAATATTTTTGGCCCAAAAATTATTAATCAAAATAGAATTAATCGCAAATTAGTAGCAGATATTGTTTTTTCTGATCCTAAAAAATTACAATTATTAGAAAATATCATTCATCCTATGCTTTTTTCTACGATTGAACAAAAAATCCAAGAGGCTTCTAAGAGAAATAACTATTCCCTCTTCGCAATTGAGATGCCCCTTGTTCAAGAAATTGGAAAAGAAACATACTTTGATGCGGTCCTAGCGGTTCTTTCAGATGAATCTATTGCGGAAAAAAGATATATCGCACTCGGCCACAAGCAAAGTGAATATACGAGACGGATGAAAAGACATTGGAATCCAGAAAAAAAAGCAAACCATGCAGATTTTGTCATCAGAAATAATGGAAGCCTAAGCGAGCTTGAGGAAAATACCCGTAAATTTTACATGCAAATTAAACAC
>DAOWHK010000162.1 GCA_030641465.1 Parachlamydiales bacterium
AGGAAGCTCTGATTAACTCCGAAATTTCAACTTTAGATGGATTTTTGAAAAAAAATTATTTTTGGAGCAACAAGCTAACTACTTATAGTTAGTGGCTTGCGAAAAAACAATTTTTTCCAAAAAGGCGCTGGAGTTGAAACAGCGGAGTTAATCAGAGTTTTCTTAGGATTTTAAATATTATAAAAGTTAATTTCAAGGTATATAGTCATTTACTTGGGAAATACTCCAAGTAGATTTCACGCGAGACTCCTGACAATTATAAATAACAACTACTTGAATTCGAGCACATTCAATTTCACTAGATTTAAGTATAAACTCCTTTGTAACTTGTGCAGATTCATGAGGTCTTGTAGTAATCTCTACAGATGGCTGAGCACTATGGCTTTCAACAGTCAGGCCCCTAAGCTCACATGCAAGTCTTTCCTGAAAGGTATTTGAAGTTATCTGCTGCTGAATAAACTGAAGCATTTGTGAATTCACCTCTTCTAGACTTAATACGTTGGAATCGCCATTAACTCTCATATCTACGCCTTGAAATGCTAAATCATCCACTTGTCTTAGATCATTGGAAAGACCTTCCATTATCTGGATTTCCTCTTTCCACATTGGCCTTGCGCGAGACTCCTGAAGATGCCTAAGTGAATCATACAGTTCAATCCTAGACATTGAACTGCTCGGAATAGGACAAGCTTCTTGATTATCGCGCTTTGCAACAAGACTTGTATGGGGTTTCCAACCATCAAAAGAAAGTGCGCGAAGATCACGTAACTTTTCTGAAGAGAGCCTTGCTAAAATATCAATGCATCCTCTTGCAAGAATAAGGCGTGAGTTAAGCATCTCCTTACCTTTTACCATAGGTGCACTTGCAAGCGTATGAACGGCAATCTCTTTGAGCTTTTCATGAGTTATTTCTTCACCTGTCATCATTAAAAAGAGCATCGATTCTACTAGAGCTTGGGCAGGTCCTCGATCGATATTATCTTTGCAAAAATTTACACAGGTTGAAATTGGATGCTCTTCACTTGACAAGCGAAACTTTAGATCCATCCTTTGCATCGAATAACAAAAATTAATAAAAGATTGCCACTCAGCATCCCCAGCCTCTATACATTCTCTCCCTTCAAATAAGATTTGATGCACTGTAGAAAAAATATGCTCGAGCTCAGCTCTATAGGAGGGGTCATTTTTTAACCTATTTGGAAGATCACAAATTTTTCCTGGGCCGTAATCGCTATCACTTTGGGTAAATTGATTTACTAGTTCGCGAGCAAGTTCATGAAAAGTTGTGATCTCTGTAAATCTTGACGTTTGTCTTTTAAAAAAATCTCCATCCATTCCTTGAACAAGTACATGTAAGTGTTCAAAGGTTTCTTGCAATTCCACAATTTTTCCAACTCTTTGGTGCTCAGTCCCTGTAATTGATTGGGCAATCCGGCTTTGATGCACAGTTATAAAAAACCCCTCACGCTCCGTTTGAGATCTGATAAAATCTAGAAAATCAGAAGCCACCTCCTCTCCACTATCAACATCTGGAAGGTTATAGAAAGTGGGATTAACCCTGTTGACAGCATTTGTGATCATTCTTCCAAAGGCTCTCCAATAAGAACCTCCGGTTGTCGGGCACCCATGCCTCAAGCAGCTAATTTCTTGCTCTTGCCCATTTTTTATAAAAACCTGTTTTTCCCTTAGAAAGGGAATGTTCATAACTCCAGTAAAATCTTCCGTTCCAATTTCACCTCGGAGCCTTTGAGCTATAACACCTAAATGACCTTTTTTTACACTTTGAGGGGCCTCTTTGACCAAATTATTTAACTTCTGAAGCTCATTTGAAAAATTCGCAAGAGAGAGCTCTGGAAAGCTATGAGTTAAACCAGGATGCTCTGCTGCTACTGCAGCATCCAAAATCAAAGAAAGGTAATTGCTAGAAAATTCATAGAGCTCAGTACTTGCCCATCTTGTATTATTACAGTGCTCTACTAAATCAAGAATACGCCGCTCTACACTACTTCTTGATGAATTTTCTAAAATTGCACGATAATCATCATGAATGATAATTAAACGAAGAGTATTTACAAACGTAAGATAGTCAGATCTGGCGTCAAGTGTAGGATGATTGAGATTGTAATTAAGTGTCTGAATAAGAGCATGGAATGGATTTGCAGGATTAAATTCATTAAAAAGACTTGTATCCAAAACAGATCTAAGCTCCTCTAAATAAATTTGCATGGGAACGCGATACTTTCGACTTCTTACGGAATGTGCTCTTCCATTCCAATCATTATAGGTCCTTATCCAAGTACGCTCGAACCTATCGGATAAAGGCTCTATTTCTCCACTATTACTATGAGAAATTGATGACGAGGCATTTTCATGTACCCGCCTTGATAGAAGATCAAAGTTCCATTCTAAAATTTCAAGCGCTTCAATAAATTGCCTTTCGCTATTTATGAGAAAAGAGATTTGGCGCTCAGATTCTTCCCCATGAGAAAAATAAAAAATGACTGTGTGATCCATTTCTTCATTTGATGTCAAAGCTCGATGTGCAGCAATAATGGTTTGAAAACTTTCACGCAAACGGTCAAACCACTCTCTATCTCTAACTTCTCGAATCGTGCTCTCTATTGTTTCTGCAGTTTCACGAAGTGCTCCAAGTGAGCGTTGATAGGGACTCTCAGATGGTCCATCACTTTGAGATGACATAGGCTCAGGAACTCTCGGATCAGAAATTATTGGCGCAACACCTGCAGATTGATCAAGGAAAAAATCCAAGCCAACAATGTAAAAAAATCCAAGCGCTACAAAAATAGTGCTTTGCATAGCCGCATTAAATGCTACATTCGGATCAGAATATATTCCTTGAATACAATAAATTGGAATGTTTACAAGTGATCCTAAAACAGCATTTGCACGAGAAATAGGTGCCAAAACATATGCTTCAAAAAAAGAGCCGCTTGCTAAGCTACTAGCCTTTTGCATGGCATCAAATACATAAAAAGCATCTTCTGGAAGATAATTTAAGCTTACACGAGGTGACTCGAAAACTACGGACATAAAGATAGATCCCCAAATTGAAACAAGATTTCAAAAGTGTATTCTTAATCCGGGCATTAATTCAAGAAAATTTTTGACATCAAGCCCAGGGCTTCCTTTAGGAAATGGAGCATTACTTTGGTAAACTTCATCGCTTGAATCGGATTGTGTATAAATCAAAAGTTTACTATTTCTTTAAAAAGCAAACTCGATTACCCTCTCTCATTAATCTAAATCGAGAAGGTATCAAGAAAGCCTTTTTCGCACAAAAAAAACCTAAGAACTGGAGAAAAATCCATGAAAAATATCTCAAAGTTTTGTTTTGCCTTATTTGTATTGACATGTGCTGGGTGGCAGCCTCAAGCAGAAACCTACTCCTCCTATGCAGGTGAAAACCTCAAACACTACCCTGCTCACTATCACATAATCGTATCTGTTGCAATTGATGGAAGCTCAATTGAAATTGAGGATGGATCTCAATTTAAAATTCCCGCCTCGCAAACTTATGAAGTATTAAATTGGAGAACCAATGATCCCGTAGTAATTTCTCCTAATACTTCTTGTCTATCAGGCTGCAAATATTACCTCACTAATAAAGAACGTAGATCCTACGTAGACGCAAATCTCTATCTTGGCCCTATTATCGGCGGAAATAATACGTATCGACTTGCTTATATCAATTACCATACAGGTGATGTCCTCCTTGAAATTGAAGGTCCCTATGGACAGGGAAATCAACTGCGCTTTCGTGTAGAACCAAGTGAGCAATATATCTTACACACTTGGGCTCTAAATCAAGCTGTGATTGTTGGATCTAACGATAGTTGGTTTGCTTCTTGGTTTTCATCATGTGGTCACATTCTAATTAATTCAGAAAAAAATACATTTATTCGCGCTTTAGAATATTAATAGATAAAAGGAGAATCATATGGCTAATCAAGTCTTGCCTGCTGCAGGCCCAGGAAATACGCATACACCGCAAACTACTACTGAGCAATCTTCAACACTTACAAAAATAATTGTTCTTGCACTATCCATCCTTGGTTCAGCAATAAGCACTGCAGCTTTTGGAGAGATCGGGATAATCTTTTCAGCTATCATGCTCTTTGCCGCAGTAAGCATGTGGTTTGAAAGTAGCTCTATGCCTGATTTATCAGCTCTAGGTGCAATGGATCTTGGCTCTAGAACGGTCACCCCGCCTCCTACATACCCAATGCAAACAGGTGGTCCAAGGGGACATACGCCCCCACCTACATTCGGCACCAATATTCATACAGCAGATTCTCGGCCGCGACATTCTGTTGGTTTTGATTTTTCAATGCCAGAAGCAGATTTCCCTTCTCCTTTTACACCACGAACTAATCTTCCTCAGGGATTTTCTACGCCTACTACGACACCAAGTATTCATACAAGTGGACCAGGGAATAGGCACTCTGTTGGCTCTCCAGGATCACTCCCACCCACACCACCTAACGCACCTCCTCCGCAAGTATCGCGAGCCCCTGCTATGGGCTGGGGATTTGGTACAAACCTCACTTCTCCTTTTGGATTTACTCCTCCACCAGCTCGTCCTCAAAACAATCCACATCAAACGCAGCAAGGAGCAAGACACCCGGTCGCCCTATAAAATAAGTGCCTACCTATTGAATGCAAGGTAGGCTACTTTCTTATTTTTTCTAAATTCTCTACTTAATTTATTTAGAGACGTCACAGATTAGATTTTTCTTGATAAAGATCTTGCATAGTTTAATAAGCAAATTATGGATATAGATGACAAGCAGCCCGCTCCAGATCAAGATGAAGAAATTAGCATTGATAAGCTCGGCTCATCAATTACTACTCAAACGCTAAAATATTGGGAAGATTTTTTAGCTTGGCTCTTTAAATACCCAAGCCTATGCTATTATCTCTTGGCCCCCTCAAATATCCAAACGATCAAAAATTCTTATACAAATCTCCAAGATTTTTCCAAAAATTTTATGCGCTACTCTTCAGAAAAAGGGTTAATTTGCAAAGTCACATCTGACCCAAAAGATTTAGAAATCACAAATAGACTCCTCATCGATGTTTTTGAAAATGTCAAAAACCCTCTTGTTTGTGAACTTATTACAGCAGAAATTATTGCAAAAATTCTAGCATATCGCAACTTGCATAAAGATGATCAAGTATACATCCCGACCTTAAATGAATTGGGGCAAACTGAGCTAAAGAAGTACACTGTTGATAAAGTTTTTGATCTTTGGAACAAAGTGAGCGCTTTTGGACTTCGAGGGGAATCGTCTGCTCCAATTCTTATTTTCCGAGGAACAGACCTCTCTCTTACAACTGAGGGAGGGAGAGCTTCTATGATTTCAGATTTTGATCCAATAGGTCCCGGAAAAACTCTTTTTGATCATGCAGAGTCAAATATTTTGGAGTGGCTCCAAGAAATGTGTCAAAATACAAAAAAAGCACGACTTGTAGGTCATAGTCTAGGTGGTGCTTTTGTGACGTATGCTCTATTAAGTACGAGTAAGTATATTAGCAATAAAGCACATGAAATCTCCTATGCTTTTAATTATCCCGGGGTTTCCCTTGAGCTCTCTTCAAAATGGGATCTTATCCCTGAAGAAAGTAGGCCTAATTTTAAAGGATTTATCTCTCGTGGTGATGTAATTTCTAAACTTGGGTTTTTATTTGGAGATATTTATGAACTCTCCATTAATAACCGCCTCTCTCCAATTCTTGCTCACGAACTCCTGCACTTTGCTCAGCCCTCCTGCTATATCCAAGAAGTTGATGTTGTAAAAGAAAATCTTTCAAGCTCTCGAAAAAATTATTCAACAATCCAAAAACATACTTCTAGCATGATATATCATATTGGGCTAAAATACTTATTTCCACATCAATAACAAGAGGTGCAATGTGATTGATTTCCCCCAAAATACTTCCTATCATTTAGAACAATCTGCGGCCACGCCATGCCT